>NZ_JBICUN010000015.1:0-178089 GCF_043198195.1 Micromonospora sp. NPDC048868 | reverse complement strand
GCACGAAGCCAGTCAGGGCAAGAGTCACGTCCGCTGCCACCAGCCATCAGCCCATCACCTTCGGGCCGACCCGGCCAGCCTCACAGTCAGCGCAGTTCGGCGCCCGCCACCGTTCGGACGGCGGCGGTCAGCGCGTCCAGGGTGGTGGAGTCCACCCGCCAGTGCTGCCAGTACAACGGGCGGTCCAGGTGGCGCCCGGCGCCGAGGTCGACGCAGCGTCCGGCGGCCACGTCGGCGCGGGCGATCCGCTCCGGGACCAGTCCCCAGCCGAGCCCGAGCCGCACCGCCTCGTTGAAGCCGTCGAAGGACGGGACGTAGTGGACCGGCGGGTCGAGCCGACGCCGGGTGACGGTGCGGGCGAACCGCTGCTG
Source organism: Micromonospora sp. NPDC048868 (assembly GCF_043198195.1). Classification (NCBI taxonomy): domain Bacteria; kingdom Bacillati; phylum Actinomycetota; class Actinomycetes; order Micromonosporales; family Micromonosporaceae; genus Micromonospora; species Micromonospora sp. NPDC048868. Next base: position 177,718 of record NZ_JBICUN010000015.1, on the reverse strand, counting down.
GAGCTGGTCCTTGCGGTCGAACGCCATCATCGGCGCCGACGCCAGGGCGGCCTCGGTGAGCCCGTCGGGGAAGTGGCGCGCGGCGAACCCGGTCTCGGCGAGGGCGACGTACCGCATGGCGCCCAGCCGCTCCACCCGGCAGCCCTGCACGGCCTCGCGCTGCGCGGTCACGGCCGCCATCGCCGTGCCGTCGCGGATCAGCTCCGCCGTGTGGTCCTCGTCGTCCCGGCGTACGTCGAACAGCAGCGCCAGCTCGGTGGGCAGTCGGGCCAGCGCGCCGACGAACCAGGTGCCCAGCGAGTCCCCGTTCGCGACGACCGTCACGCGGGTGGGCGCGGGCCCGCCGAGCGCGGGCCGGGCGGCATCCAGCGCCTCCCGTTCCAGCAGGGCCACCTGCCCGGCGAGCCGCAGCAGCGGCCGGCCCGCGTCGGTGGCCCGGCACGGCTTCGTCCGCTGGACGAGCACCTGACCGACGGACTGCTCCAGCGCCTTGAGCCGCTGGCTGACTGCCGAGGGGGTGACGTGCAGGGACCGCGCCGCCGCCTCGAAGCTGCCCTCGCGGACCACCGCGGCGAAGGTCCGGAGCTGCGTGGTGTCCAGCATGATGAAGCAGAGCTTATCCGGCATGAGAATCTTTAGCTGGGCTGCATCACGCGGGGCTCGTAACCTCGGCTCGTGCCCGACATCCTCAGCAGCTCCGTGGCCGGCTCCGCCGCCGCCGGTTTCTCCCTCGCCATCGCGCTGATCGCCGCCATCGGCGCGCAGAACGCCTTCGTCCTGCGGCAGGGCCTGCGCCGCGAGCACGTCCTGCCGGTCGTCGCCGTCTGCGCCGCGTCCGACGCGCTGCTCATCGCGCTCGGCATCGCCGGCATGGGCGGCGCGACGGCGGAGCACCCCACCGCCCTCACCGCCGTCCGGTGGCTCGGCGCCGCGTTCCTGCTCGGGTACGCCGCGCTGGCCGCCCGCCGCGCGCTGCGTCCCGGCGCGCTCTCCCCCGCCGACCGGCCGCCGGCCACGCTCGGGGCGACGCTGCTGGCCTGCCTCGCGTTCACCTACCTCAACCCGCACGTGTACCTCGACACCGTCCTCCTGCTCGGCGGGGTGGCCCGCCAGCATCCGCACCACTGGGTCTTCGGCGCGGGCGCCGCGCTGGCCAGCGTGGTCTGGTTCACGGTCCTCGGCGCCGCCGCCCACCGGCTCGCGCCCGTGCTGGCCCGCCCCGGGGCGTGGCGGGTGATCGACGGGACGGTGGCCGTCGTGATGGTGGCGGTCGCGGCGACCCTGCTGTTCGACTGACGACGCACACCCGCCGGTCGGGGTGTTTTCGGCTACCACCGGGGGCGCGGGCGCCGGCGGGCGGGAATGATGGCGACGTGCGGTTCCTTCACGGCGCGGTCCCCGCGCACGACCTGACCTACAACGACGTCTTCATGGCGCCCGTCCGTTCCGAGGTGGGGTCGCGGCTCGACGTCGACCTGGCCACCCCCGACGGCACGGGCACCACCATCCCGCTGGTCGTGTCGAACATGACGGCGGTGTCCGGCCGCCGGATGGCCGAGACGGTCGCCCGGCGCGGCGCGATCGCGGTCATCCCGCAGGACATCCCGATCGAGGTGGTGGCGAACGTCGTCGCCTGGGTCAAGCGGCGGCACCTGGTGCACGACACGGCGATCACGCTGGGCCCGACCGACACCGTCGGCGACGCGATCCACCTGCTGCCGAAGCGGTCGCACGGCGCCGTGGTGGTCATCGACGAGGAGAGCCGGCCGGTGGGCGTGGTGACCGAGGCCGACACGGTCAGCGTGGACCGCTTCGCCCAGCTCCGGCACGTGATGTCCACGGAGCTGCACACCGTGCCGGCGGACGCGGACCCGCGTACCGGCTTCGAGCGGCTCTCGGCGGGACGGCGCCGGTTGGCCCCGGTGGTCGACGCCGAGGGCCGCCTGGTCGGGGTGCTGACCCGGCAGGGCGCGCTGCGGGCGACCCTCTACCGGCCGGCGGTGGACGACCGGGGCCGGCTGCGGATCGCCGCCGCCGTGGGCATCAACGGCGACGTGACCGGCAAGGCGGCGGCGCTGCTGGAGGCCGGGGTGGACACGCTGGTGGTGGACACCGCGCACGGCCACCAGGAACGCATGATCACCGCCCTGCGGGCGGTCCGCGCGCTGGATCCGGCGGTCCCGGTCGCGGCGGGCAACGTGGTGACCGCCGAGGGCGTACGCGACCTCGTGCGGGCGGGGGCCGACATCGTCAAGGTCGGCGTCGGTCCGGGTGCGATGTGCACCACCCGGATGATGACCGGGGTGGGCCGGCCGCAGTTCTCCGCCGTGCTCGACTGCGCCGCGGCGGCCCGGCAGCTCGGCCGGCACGTCTGGGCCGACGGCGGCGTGCGGCACCCGCGCGACGTGGCGCTGGCGCTGGCCGCCGGGGCCTCGAACGTGATGATCGGCTCCTGGTTCGCCGGCACCTACGAGTCCCCCGGCGACCTCTACACCGACGCCGACGGCCGGCGCTACAAGGAGAGCTTCGGCATGGCCTCGGCGCGGGCGGTAAGCGCGCGGACGGCCGACGACAGCGCGTACGACCGGGCCCGCAAGGCGGTCTTCGAGGAGGGCATCTCCTCCGCGCGGATGTACCTGGACCCGACCCGCCCGGGCGTGGAGGACCTGATCGACGAGATCATCGCGGGGGTGCGCAGCGCCTTCACCTACGCGGGCGCCCGCGACCTCGCGGAGTTCCACGAGCGGGCCCTGGTCGGCGTGCAGAGCACTGCCGGCTACACCGAGGGGATGCCGCTGCCCACCAGCTGGTGACCCCGCCGCCACCCCGGGCCGCGCCGCCAGCCGGCTGACGCTGCCCGGGGTGGCGGCCGTCAGGGCTGCGGGAAGAGGCGGTGGATCACCTCGCGGGCCGCCTTCCGGGGGTCGTCGCCGACGCGCGGCGGCAGCGCGCCCGAGATCCAGAGCGTGGCGAAGCCGTGCACGATGGACCAGGCCGCGAGCGCGTCGCCCTGCGGATCCTCCGCCGTCGGGCGTCGCTCGGACAGCCCGGCGACGCCCGAGTGCAGCGCGGCCCCGGCGCGCTGGCGGGCCGCCACCAGCTCCTTCGCGTCGGCCCGGTAGAGGTCCGGACGGAACATCACCTCGAAGTGCGCGCGGTGGCGGACCGCGAAGTCGACGTACGCGACGCCCCGGTCGAGCAGTTCGCCGCCGACGCCGTGCAGCGCCTCGGCCAGCAGGTGGAAGCCCTCGGTGGCGAGGGCGGTGAGCAACCCGGCCTTGTCGCCGAAGTGGTGGGCCGGGGCGGCGTGCGAGACGCCCGCCCGGCGGGCCAGGTCGCGCAGGCTCAGCGCCGCCGGGCCCGACTCCTCGATCACCTGCACCGCCGCCGCGAGCAGGGCGCGACGCAGGTCGCCGTGGTGGTAGCCGCGCGTTCCGGTCATTGCGCCATCATATCTTGCCATTGACAAGATGACACTTCCGGAGGCAATCTTGTCGCCGACAAGTTCCGACCGAGGAGGTACCGATGGCTCCGTTGATCGCACTCGTGGCCGGCACCGCGCTCGCCCGGCTGGCCGGGCTGGCCGGCGTGGCCGCCCTCGACGGCTGGCACCCGGCGCTGCGGGTGGGCCTGGCGCTGATGTTCGTGGTGACCGGCGTCGCGCACTTCGCCCCCGCCTACCGGACCGACATGATCGCGATGGTGCCGCCGCGCCTGCCCCGGCCCGACCTGCTGGTCACCGTCACCGGCGTGCTGGAGCTGGTGGGCGCGGTCGGGCTGCTGGTGCCGGCGACCGCCCGCTGGACCGCGGCCGGGCTGGCCCTGCTGATGCTGGCCATGTTCCCGGCGAACGTCTCGGCGGTACGGCGCGGGCTGACCCTGGCCGGCCGCCCGGCGACCCCCCTCGGCCCGCGTACGGCGGAGCAGATCCTCTTCGTCGGAGTGGCTGTCGCTATTTCGTTTGGGGCCTGACGTTCAGGGCGCTAATCTGCCGTCCATGGAACTGATGACGCTACGGGACGTGCCGATAGCGCGACTGCTCGTGGTCGCCGGGCACGTCACCGGACAGCGGTGGAACCGTTACCTGGCCGAGGCCCACGGGCTCACCCAGGCCGGGATGGTCGCTCTGATGACTCTCGCCGAGCACGGCGAGCTGGCGCACCGCGCGGTCGCCGAGCACTGTTTCGTCCGGCCGGCCACCCTGACCGGCATCGTCGACACCCTCGAACGCGACGGCCTCGTCGAGCGGCAGCGCGACGAGGCCGACCGGCGCAGCGTCAAGATCGCGATCACCCCGGCCGGCCGCGCCCGGATCGACGCGCTGACCGCCATGATCCGCTCCGGGCAGCCGCTGACCTCGGTCGACGCCGACCCGGCGAAGGCGGCGGTGATCCGCGAGTTCCTCCTCGAGGTCATCGGCAACGGCGACCACGGCACCCCGGAAGGGAGCCCGGCGTGCTGACCCGGCTGCTGCGTACGCACCTTCGCCCGTACCACCGGCCGCTGGCCGCCGTGGTGCTGCTCCAGTTCGTCGGCACCATGGCGTCGCTCTACCTGCCCAGCCTCAACGCCGACATCATCGACCTGGGCGTGGCCCGGGGCGACACCGGCTACATCATGCGCACCGGCGGCTGGATGCTCGCGGTCAGCCTGATCCAGATCGTCTGCTCGGTCGCGGCCGTCTACCTCGGCGCGCGCACGGCGATGGCCTTCGGCCGGGACGTCCGGTCGTCGATCTTCGGGCACGTCAACCGCTTCTCCGCCCGCGAGGTCGCCCGGTTCGGCGCGCCCTCGCTGATCACCCGCAACACCAACGACGTGCAGCAGGTGCAGATGCTCGTGCTGATGAGCTGCACGATGCTCGTCGCCGTGCCCATCATGAGCGTCGGTGGCGTGGTGATGGCGCTGCGCGAGGACGTCGGGCTCTCCTGGCTGATGCTCGTCAGCGTGCCCGTGCTGGCCGTCGCCCTGTGGCTGATCATCCGGCGGATGGTGCCGGGCTTCCGGCTCATGCAGACCCGCATCGACACGGTCAACCGGGTGCTGCGCGAGCAGATCACCGGCATCCGGGTGGTGCGGGCGTTCGTCCGGGAGCCGTACGAGACGGATCGCTTCGCCACGGCGAACGCCGATCTGACCGCGACCGCCCTGCGGATCGGCCGCCTGATGGCGTTGATCTTCCCGGTGGTGATGCTGGTGCTCAACGTCTCCAGCGTCGCGGTGCTCTGGTTCGGCGCCGAGCGGGTGGACGCCGGGGCGATCCAGGTCGGCGCCCTCACCGCCTTCCTCCAGTACCTGATGCAGATCCTGATGGCCGTCATGATGGCCACCTTCATGCTGATGATGGTGCCGCGGGCGGCGGTCTGCGCCGAACGGATCGTCGAGGTGCTCGACACCGACTCCTCCGTGGTGCCCGCCGCCCGCCCGGTGACCGAGGTGACGAGCCACGGCGAGCTGGAACTGCGCGACGTCGCGTTCCAGTACCCGGGGGCGGCCGAGCCGGTGCTGCGCAACGTGTCGTTCCGGGTGACGCCGGGGACGACGACGGCGGTCATCGGCAGCACCGGCGCGGGCAAGACCACCCTGCTGTCGCTCGTGCCCCGACTGGTCGACGCGACCGCCGGCGCGGTGCTGGTCGACGGCGTCGACGTGCGGGAGCTGGCGCCGGACGAGCTGTGGCGCCGCATCGGGCTGGTGCCGCAGCGGCCGTACCTGTTCACCGGGACCGTGGCGAGCAACCTGCGCTACGGCAACCCGGACGCGACCGACGCGGAACTCTGGGACGCGCTGGAGATCGCCCAGGCCCGGGACTTCGTCGAGGCGATGCCCGAGGGGCTGGCGGCGCCGATCGCGCAGGGCGGCACGAACGTCTCCGGCGGGCAACGGCAGCGGCTGGCCATCGCGCGGGCCCTGGTCCGGCGGCCGGAGATCTACCTCTTCGACGACTCGTTCTCCGCGCTCGACCTCGGCACGGACGCGCGGCTGCGGGCGGCGCTGCGCCCCGTCACCGCGGACGCCGCCGTGGTGATCGTGGCGCAGCGGGTCTCCACAATCGTCGGCGCCGACCAGATCGTCGTCCTCGAGAACGGGGGCGTGGTCGGGATCGGCCGGCACGACGAGCTACTACTCACCTGCCCGACGTACGCCGAGATCGTGGCGTCGCAGAACACCACGGAGGTGGTCGCGTGAGCGAGCGGAGCGAGCCCACCGTCAGGCACAGCGGCGCGAGCGCGAGCGCCGTACCGCAGCAGAAGCCGGCCGCCGACGCCGCGACGCCGAAGCGGCTGCCGCCCGGCGGGCAGCGCGGCGGTCCGCACGCGGGCGTCGGGATGCCCGCCGAGCGGTCGATGAACTTCGGGCCCTCGGCCCGGCGGCTGCTGGGCCTGCTGCGCCCGCAGCGCCTCCAGCTCGTCGCCGTGATCGCGCTGGCCGTGCTCAGCGTCGGGCTCAGCGTGGTCGGGCCGAAGGTGCTCGGCTGGGCCACCGACCTGATCTTCACCGGGGTGATCGGCCGGCAGCTGCCGGCGGGCACCACCGCCGACCAGGCGGTGGCCGCCGCGCGGGCGGCCGGCAACGACAACTTCGCCGACATGCTCGCCCGGATGGACGTGGTGCCCGGCGAGGGCATCGACTTCACCGCGCTGGCGCGGGTGCTGCTGCTGGCACTCGGGCTCTACCTGGCGGCCAGCCTGCTGATGTGGTGGCAGGGCTGGCTGCTCAACGGGGTGGTGCAGCGCACCGTGCTGCGGCTGCGCGCCGAGGTGGAGGAGAAGCTGAACCGGCTGCCGCTGCCCTACTTCGACCGGCAGCCCCGGGGCGAGCTGCTCAGCCGGGTCACCAACGACATCGACAACATCTCGACGAGCCTCCAACAGACGCTGAGCCAGCTGCTCACCTCGCTGCTCACCGTCGTCGGCGTGCTCGCCATGATGTTCTGGATCTCGCCGCTGCTGGCCCTGGTGGCCCTGGTCGCGGTACCGGTCTCGGTGGTCGTCACCGGTGCCATCGCCAAGCGGTCGCAGCAGCAGTTCATCGCCCAGTGGGAGCACACCGGCGAGCTGAACGGCCAGATCGAGGAGGCGTTCACCGGCCACGAGCTGGTCAAGGTCTTCGGCCGGCAGCGCGAGGTGGAGGCCGCCTTCACCGCCAAGAACGACGAGCTGTTCCGGGCGAGCTTCGGCGCCCAGTTCATCAGCGGGATCATCATGCCGGCGATGATGTTCGTCGGGAACCTCAGCTACGTGGCGATCGCCGTGGTCGGTGGCCTGCGGGTGGCGTCGGGGTCGATGAGCCTCGGCGACGTGCAGGCGTTCATCCAGTACTCGCGGCAGTTCACCCAGCCGCTCACCCAGGTCGCCTCGATGGCGAACCTGCTCCAGTCCGGGGTGGCCTCCGCCGAGCGGGTCTTCGCCGTGCTCGACGCCGAGGAGCAGAGCCCCGACCCGGCCGAGCCGGCCCGCGTACGCGACCCGCACGGCCGGGTCGAGTTCGCGAACGTCTCCTTCCGGTACGCCCCCGACAAACCGCTGATCGAGGACCTGTCCCTGGTCGCCGAGCCCGGCCACACGGTCGCCATCGTGGGGCCGACCGGGGCCGGCAAGACCACGCTGGTCAACCTGGTCATGCGCTTCTACGAGCTGGACGCCGGCCGGATCACGCTCGACGGGGTGGACGTGACCACGATGCGCCGCGACGACCTGCGCGGCCGGATCGGCATGGTGCTCCAGGAGACCTGGCTCTTCGGGGGCACCATCCGCGACAACATCGCGTACGGCCGCCCCGGGGCGTCCGAGGAGGAGATCCTGGCCGCGGCCCGGGCCACGTTCGTGGACCGGTTCGTGCGCAGCCTGCCCGACGGCTACGACACGGTGATCGACGAGGAGGGCAGCAACGTCAGCGCCGGCGAGAAGCAGCTCATCACGATCGCCCGGGCCTTCCTCGCCGAGCCGTCGCTGCTGATCCTGGACGAGGCGACCAGCTCGGTGGACACCCGCACCGAGGTGCTGCTCCAGCGGGCGATGGCCGCGCTGCGGTCGGACCGGACGAGCTTCGTCATCGCGCACCGGCTCTCCACCATCCGCGACGCCGACCTGATCCTGATGATGGAGGACGGCCGGATCGTGGAGCAGGGCACGCACGAGGAACTGCTCGCCGCGCGGGGCGCGTACCACCGCCTTTACCGGTCGCAGTTCACCGCCGCCCTCCAGCCCGACCCCGACCCCGAACCCCAGCCCGGCCTCGACCTCCAGGCCGGCCCCGAGCCCGCGCCGCTCGAAGGGTCGTCCCGGTGACGGGGAGACCGCCGGCGGCGACGGGCGGGCGGGCGACGGGGTCGGGGCCGGGCGGGGGCTCAGCGGGTCGGCAGCAGGGCCGGGCCGCGGTCGGCCACCACCGCGCCGATCAGCCGCAGGGCGTCGGCGGCGGGCATCGGGTCCAGGGCCCGGCCGCCGCGCAACCGCAGGGAGACCGCGCCCTCGGCCGCCTCGCGGGGGCCGACGACGGCGGCGTACGGGACCCGGGCGCGGGCCGCGTCGCGGATGCGGGAGCCCAGCGAACCGGCCCCGTCGACCTCGACGCGCAGCCCGGCGGCCAGCGCGTCGCGGGCGAGCCGGGCCGCCGCCCCGGCCTGGTCGTCGCCGACGGGCAGCACCACCAGCTGCACCGGGGCGTACCAGGCGGGGAAGGCGCCCTCGTGCACCTCGATCAGGTACGCGAAGAGCCGCTCCATGCTGCCCACGAGGCTGCGGTGCACCATCACCGGTCGACGCCGCGCCCCGGACGCGTCGGTGTACGACAGGTCGAACCGCTCCGGCTTGTCGAAGTCGAGCTGGACGGTGGAGAGGGTGAACTCCCTGCCGGCGGCGTCGCGCACCTGGATGTCGATCTTCGGGCCGTAGAACGCGGCCTCCCCCGGGGCCTCGGTGAACTCCACCCCGTCGAGCGCGGCGCGCAGCAGCTCCTCCGCCCGCGCCCACTGGGCGTCGTCCCCGACGTACTTCTCCCCCGGCCCGCGCAGCGACAGCCGGAACCCCGCCGGCCGTACGCCGAGCGCGGCGTGCGCCTCGCGGATCAGCCGGAGGATCTCGACGACCTCCTCGCCCACCTGCTCCAGGGCACAGAAGTTGTGCGCGTCGTTGAGCGAGATGGCGCGCACCCGGGACAGCCCGCCGAGCACCCCCGAGCGCTCGGCGCGGTACATGCCGCCCAGCTCGGCGATCCGCAGCGGCAGCTCCCGGTAGGAGCGGCCCCGGGCCCGGAACACCAGGGCGTGGTGCGGGCAGAGCGCCGGGCGCAGCACGAGCTCGTCGTCGGCGCCGAGCGCCATCGGCGGGAACATGTCCTCGGCGAAGTAGCCGAGATGGCCGGAGAGCTCGAAGAGTTCCCGTTTGCCCAGCGGCGGGGTCAGCACGCGCCGGTAGCCGGCCCGGCGTTCCAGCTCGCGGACGTACTCCTCGACGGCGTGCCGGGCGGCGGCCCCGGCCGGCAGCCAGAGCGGCAGCCCGGCGCCGGCCAGCGGGTCGGAACCGAACAGCTCCAGCTCCCGGCCGAGCCTGCGGTGGTCGATCATGTCGCGCTCCTTGATCGGGTACGACCCGGAGGCGACCCGGTCACCGGACGCCGCGAGGCCCCGGGGCGGATCGCCCCGGGGCCTCGTCGACGGTCAGGTCAGTACGGCGCGCCGGGGTCTCCCGGCGTCGTGGTGGATACCGCACTGCGCATGCCGCGACGGTACGGCCCTGCCCGCGGGGACCGCAGCCGGTTTTTCCGGACGCTCCGGCACGAGGGCGGCGGAAGCGCGGAGGGGCACGGGGGCGGGCCGCCGGCACGGGACCTGCCGACGGCCCGCGGCGGCCGCACCGTCAGGAACGGGGGACCCGACGGTCGTGGGGCCGCGCCCCGACAACGGTACGCCGGGGCGCCCCGGTCCGCCGACCCTCGGCGCCGCGCCCATCCGTCACCTGCGGCGGTCTCCGCTCGTTGTGTCCGGTGGCCCTGCCGTGTCGGTGGTCACCACGCGCCAGGGTCCCGCCCCGTGACGCCGGACCACCCGTCAGGCTCGGTACCCGCAATCGGCCCCGTCCGGCGAGGTGGCAGTCGTGCCCGAACTACTCACTGAGGTCGCAACGCCGGCCTGGGCGTACCTCGCACTGCTCGCGCTGCTGGTCGCGGACGCCTTCGTCCCCGTGATCCCCACCCAGGTCGTGATGATCACCGGCGGCGCGCTCACCGTGTACGGCGGGCTGAACCTGCCGGTGACCATCGCCGTCGGCGCGCTCGGCGTCTTCGTCGGGGACCTGGCCTGCTACCTGCTCGGGCGGGGCGCGCCGGACCGCCGGGCGCCGCGCGACGCCCAACGGGGCCGGGCCCGGCGCGTCGCCAGCCGGGTCACCCAGGGGCTGCGCCGACCCGGGCCGCTCGTGATCCTGCTCTGCCGCTTCGTGCCCGGCGGGCGGATGGCCGCCTGCTTCTCGGCCGGCCGCAGCCGGTACCCGTACCGCCTCTTCCTGATCTACGAGGGCCTGGCGGCGCTGGCCTGGGCGACGTACGGCGGGCTGGTCGGGCACCTCGGCGGGACGGCGCTCACCGAGAGCGCGTGGCGGCTGGCGCTGATCGCGGGGGTCGCGGCGGCCGGCTTCGCGGCGGCGGGCTGGGCCATGACCGCCGTCGGAGCCCGGCGGGCGGCCGAGTCGGTCGCGGTGCCGGTCGTCGTCGCGGCGAGGCGGGACGCGCCCGGGGCGGAGTGACCGGCCGCCCCGGCGCCGCCTAGGGGTGGTCCCGGGGGCCGATCTCGGTGGGCGGCCCGGATCCGTCTGGGGTCCCTCGCGGGACAGGCTGAGCCATGCGCGGAACCCGGAACAGTGGACTGCTGGCCCTCGGCGGGATCGCCCTGGCGACGCTGCTCGCCGTGATCGGCCACGTCGAGGTCAACGAGAACCTGGACCCGTGGACGCTGACCGTCAGCGACTACGCCGTCTCCGACCGGGGCGGCGTCATCGACGTCGCCATGCTGGTGCTCGCGGCGGCCACCGCCGTGCTCCTGCCCGCCCTGTGGCGCGGCCACCGGCCGCCCACCGCCGGAGCGGGGCGGGCGGCCGAGGCGCTCCTGGCCGCCTGGGTCGGCGGGCTGCTGCTGGCCGCGGTGGTGCCGACGAACGAGCCCGGCCTGCCCATGGACACCGCCGCCTACGTCCACCGGTACGCCTCGGTGGTCGCCTTCCTCGCGCTGCCGGCCGCCGGCTGGCTGCTCGCCCGACGCCTGCCGGCAGCCGCCGGCCGCCGGGTACGCGGTCTCGCCACGGCCAGCGTGGTCCTGGCGGCGACGATGGTCTGGTCCGCCTACCCCGGCGACCGGCTGCTGCTCGGCCTGGTCGAGCGCCTGCTGATCCTCACCGAGGTCGCCGTGCTCGTCGTCGTCGCGGTCACCCTGCTCCGGCGGGTCACTCCAGCTCGTGCAGCATGAGCTGGCGGGCGGCCTCGGTGATGGAGCCGGACAGGCTCGGGTAGATCGTGATCGTCTGGGCCAGCTCGTTGACCGTGAGGTTGTTCTCCACCGCCATGGTGATCGGCAGGATCAGCTCGCTGGCCTTCGGCGCCACCACCACGCCGCCGATCACCTGCCCGCTGGCCGGGCGGCAGAAGAGCTTGACGAAGCCGTCGGCGAGGCCGTCCATCTTGGCGCGGGCGTTGCCGTCCAGCGGCAGCATGACCTGCCGGGCCGGCACCTTGCCCGAGTCGACCTCGTCCTGCGAGACGCCGACGGTGGCCAGCTCCGGGTCGGTGAACACGTTCGCCGCGACGGTACGCAGCCGCAGCGGCCGCACCGCCTCGCCGAGCGCGTGCCACATCGCGATCCGGCCCTGCATGGCGGCGACGCTGGCCAGCGGCAGCACCCCGGTGCAGTCGCCGGCCGCGTAGATGCCGGGCACGTTGGTCCGGGAGACCCGGTCGACGGTGACGTAGCCGCCCCGGGCCAGCGCGACGCCGTACTCGGCCAGGCCCAGGTCGGCGGTGTTGGGGATGGAGCCGACCGCGATCAGCGCGTGCGAGCCGGCCACCTTCCGGCCGTCGGAGAGCTCGACCTCCACCCCGTCGGCGGTACGCCGGACCGCGTCGGCCCGGGAGTTGTTGAGGATGCTCATGCCCCGGGTGCGGAAGACCCGCTCGATGGCCATGGCCGCGTCGGCGTCCTCGTGCGGCATCACCCGGTCGCGGCTCGACACCAGCGTCACCGGCACGCCCATCGCCAGGTAGGCGCTGGCGAACTCCGCGCCGGTGACGCCGGAGCCGACCACGATCAGGTGCTCGGGCAGCTCCGGCAGGTCGTACACCTGGCGCCAGGTCAGGATGCGCTCGCCGTCCGGTACGGCGGTGGGCAACTGGCGCGGGGTGGCGCCGGTGGCGACCAGCACGGTCGACGCGGCGATGGACTGCTCGCCGCCGCCGTCGGTCGGGGTGACGAGCACCCGGTGGGTGTGCCCGAGGGTGTCCTCGCCGAGCCGGGCGGTGCCCGACACGAAGGTCACCCCCGCCTTGACCAGCTTGGCGTGGATGTCGGCGGACTGGGCGAGCGCGAGGCGCTTGACCCGCTCGTGCACCGCGCCGGCGTCGACCGTGACCGCCTCCAGGCCGTCGGAGTCGACCCCGAACTCCTCGGTGTCCCGGTAGCCGGTCACCACCTCCGAGCTGGCGATGAAGGTCTTCGACGGTACGCAGTCGGACAGCACGCAGGCCCCGCCGGCGCCCTCGGCCTCCACGACGGTGACATCAGCGTCCAGTTGCGCGGCGACCAGGGCCGCCTCGTAGCCGGCCGGTCCACCGCCGATGATCACGATCCGGCTCACAGCGCCATCCTCTCGTCCGCGACTGCGGGGCTCCGCTCCGCTGCGGTCCTCGCGCTCACCGTGCCCGCCCTTCGTCAGTGCTCACAGTGACTTTCTTCTCCCGAACGCGTCCGACACGCTCAGTCGTATTCTCCCCCACCCCGCGGGCGGGCTATCGTCATCGCCGTGCGTCATCACGCCGCCTACGGCTCTAACCTCGACCCCGCCCGCATGCGCGCCTACTGCCCGCATTCGCCGATGGTGGGCACCGGCTGGCTGGAAGGCTGGCGGCTCACCTTCGCGGGCGAGGACGTGATCGGCTGGGAGGGCGCGGTCAGCACCGTCGTCGAGTCGCCCGGCGACCGGGTCTTCGTGGCGATCTACGACATCCACCCCTACGACGCCGCCCAGCTCGACGAGCTGGAGGGGGTGACCGCCGGCACGTACCGCAAGCTGCACGTGCGGATCTCCACCCTCGACGGCGACGTGACCGCGTGGATCTACGTCTTCGACGGGTACGAGGGCGGGCTGCCCACGGCGTGGTACCTCTCGGAGATCGCGAACGCCGCCGAGAAGGCGGGCGCGCCGGACGACTACGTCACCGAGCTGCGGTCCCGCCCCACCGGCACCGCGTCGGCCTAGCCCGTACGGTCGGCCCCGCGCGTATCCCACGGCCCCCAGTCTGCTCCGGCACCGGGCGGGGCCCCCATCCGGCCCCGCCCGGCGTCGTCAATCACACACCGGCGGCCGGCACGACCAGCTCGTACATGTCGACCCAGCGCACCTCGCGCAGCCCCACCGACCGGTAGAGCGAGAGCGGCGCGGTCGGGTTGGCCAGGTCGACCCCGAGGCCGACGGACTCCCGGCCCTTCTCCGCGTACCGGGCGAACGCGTGGTTCAGCAGTGCCGCGCCCACCCCGCGACGCCGGTGACCGGGCAGCACCGCGAGGTTCCTGACCCATCCCTCGTTCCGGTCGAGCGCCTGGTCGGACGACCGGAGCACGCCGGCGGGCTGCCCGTCCACCTCGGCGACGAACCACTCGTCCCAGGCCGTCCCGGGCCTGATCAGGGCCCGCCACCGGTCGTAGCCCGACGGCTCGTAGTCGGGGGTGTCGCGGAAGGCGGTGTCGAAGATCCGGTGGAAGTCGCGCAGCTCCGACTCGTCGCCGGGACGCACCGGCCGGACCGTCACCCCGGGCGGCGGTGGCGGCGGCTCGCCGGGCACCCCCGCCAACGACCGGCGCAGGAGCTGGTACCGCTTGACGAAGTCGAACCCCGCCTCGGTCAGCTCGGCCGCCCACCGGCGCTCGGGCTCGCAGGCGGGGCAGCGCACGGTCAGGTCCGGCAGGCCACGCTCGGCGGCCCGCGCGGCCACCCGGTCCAGCTGCCGGGCCAGCAGCGGCGCCCGCACCTCCGCGCCCCGGTCCGGGTCGACGAACACGTCGACGAACTCCCGCCCCGTCCCGGTCTCGTTCTGCAGGATCGCCCAGGCCACCAGCGCGCCCTCCGGATCGGCCACCACCCAGGAGTCCCGCTCCGGGTCGACGTTCGGCGCGGTGAGCGCCTCGCGCACGTCGTCGGCGTCGAAGTCCGGGTAGCCGATGGCGAAGGTGTCGGCGGCGTGCACCACCGCCAGGATCGCCGGTACGTCGTCCAGGGTGGGTCGGCGGGTGTGCCAGCCGGCGGGAACAGTCACGGGGGCGATCCTGACAGGCGGGCCGGCGGGTCGCCGCCGATTTTTCCGGCCCGCCCCGGCGGCCGGGCTCCGGCGTGGGCCGGGTTCCTGCGCGGGCACCGTTCCGGTGCGGACCGGGGTCCGGCGCGGCGGCTCAGCCCGGGTCGGTCAGGTGGGCCCGGGTCGCGGTGAGCAGCTCCACCAGTTCGGTGCCGTCGGCCGGGCCGAGCGCCGCGAAGGCCGGCGAGGCCAGCCGGTCGGTCACCGCCTCGGCCCAGAGCCGCCTGCGCACCAACGGCCCGACCGGCGGGTACGGCGGCGGCCAGCCGCAGGCGACCGCGCCCGCCTCCCCGTCCGGGCCGGCGAGCACGGCCTCCAGCGGGGTCATCCCGCTGGCCCGGACCGCGATCAGGTGGGCTCCGGCGAAGTGCTCCCGGAGCAGGCGCAGGCCGACGGCCGCCCGGGCGCCGGCCGTCCGGACCGGCACCGGCATGGCGCGCCAGGCCGCGAAGAGCGGCATGCCGCTGGCGTCCGCGGCGTCGACCGCGCGGCTGAGCAGGGCGGCGAGCCGGCTCACCCCGGCGAGGGCGTCGAGCCGCTCCTCGCCCCACCGGCAGCACTCGACCATGGTGGCGGCGGCCACCTCGACCGGCGGGACGACCCGGCGGGCCGCGTCCCAGCCGTCGGCGACCGCTTCGGGGGCCAGGAAGCCGAGGGCGGCGGCGACCGTCTCGGCGCGCACGTCCCCGAGGGCACCGGCCCGCCCGGTGACGTAGAACGCCCAGCCGGGGATGCCGAGCAGCCGGGCCCGACGCAGGGTGGTCGGGCAGCGGGTGAAGACGTCGCCGAGGTCCAGCACGATCGGCTTGCTGGCCGCGGCGACCTGTTCCGGCGTCATCCGCCCGCTCCCCGTCCGTCCACAGGGGTCAGTCTGCCGCGCCGCCGCCCGACTCGGCATCCCCCTCTTCGGCGTCGAGGGCCTCCACCGCCGCCTCGACCTCGCCGGCGCGGCGGCGCGCGGCCGTCACCGTGCGTTCCGCCCCGCGCCGGGCCAGCCTCGCCCGGCTCAGGTCCTGCTCGGCGACGGCCCGGCGCCGCTCCAGCTCGGCCAGTTCCGCCTCGATCGCGTCCAGGGCGCCGACGCCGTCGCGCTCGGCCGCCGTCGCGCCGGCCAGCTCCGCCTCGGCGCGTTCCTGGTCGGTACGCGCCCTGGCCAGCTCCTTCTCCAGCGCCCGTCGGCGGCGCGCCCGCTCCGCCCGGGCGGCCCGTTCCGCCTGCTCGGCGCGGAGCGCGGCCCGGTCGACGCCGCCCCGCTGCTTCCCGGCCGGCTCGGGCCGGGGCTCCGGCTCCGGCTCCTCCCCGCCGGTCACCAGCCGCAGCTGGGGGCGGGGCACCTCGCCGAAGCCGGCGTACGTGGCGGCCCGCAGCAGCCGGCCGGAGCGGACCTGTTCGGCGACGTCGGTGTCGGCGAGCGCGGCGTTGAGGGTGGCCTCCACCTCGCCCAGCGGCAGCTTCCCGGTCGGCGGGGCCTCCTCCACCCCGGCCGCCAGCTTGCGTACCTCGGCGACGAGCGCGCCGACCACCGCCCGCCGCTGGGTGGAGAGTTCCCGCAGCCGGGGCCCGCGCAGCTCGCGTTGGGCGGTGCGCAGGGCCTCGGCGAGCTGGGCCAGGTCGGCGACCAGCTCGGGGCGGCGGATGGCGAGCAGGTTGACCAGCCAGGCGGCCACGGTGGGCCGGCGCAGCCGGGCGATCTCCCGGGCGGCCTTCGGGTCGCCTGCGCGGCGGGTTTCGGCGACGGCCTCGTCGCGGATCGCGACGAACCGGTCCGGCGGCGTGGTGTAGAGCCGGTGCACCAGCTCTCGGGGCGGGCCGGGCATCGCCGTCAGGCGTCGATCCGGGTGCCCGGTTCGAGCCGGCGGTACTCCACGTCGGACAGCCGGGTGAAGTTGCCGTTGAGCACGTTGAGCCCGTTGTCGTTGAGCAGCCCGTCGTGCAGCGCGTACGCCCGGCGCGGGGCGACCGCCCGGAGGAAGTCCAGCGACTCGGAGAACTTCGTCCACGGCGCGTGGATCGGCAGGAAGAGCGTGTCGACCTGCGCGTCCTCGGGGACGACCAGGCTGTCCCCGGGGTGGTACACCGTGTCGTTCAGCAGGTACGCCAGGTTGTCGATCACCGGGATGTCGGGGTGGATCACGGCGTGCCGGCCGCCGTGGGCGCGTACCGGCACGCCGGCGGCCGTGAACGACTGTCCGGGTCGGACCGCGTCGAGCGCCTCGGCGGCGTCGCCCAGGGTGTCGGCCAGCGACGCCGGCCCGTGGATGACGAAGCGCCGTCGGTCGAGCTGCCGGGTGACCGCCTCGACGTCGAGGTGGTCGGGATGCTCGTGGGTGATCAGCACCGCGTCGGCCCCGTCGAGCGCAGCCGGATCGCTGAACACGCCCGGGTCGATGACCAGCACTCCCCCGTCGTGTTCCACCCGGAGGCAGGAGTGGGCGTACTTGGTGAGCTGCATCGTGACTCCAAGATTATCGAATCGTGATGTCCTGAGCGCAGTCTGCCGGAACCGACGTGGGGACGCGTCACGTCTGAGGTATCGCCCCGCACGGGGGCAAGGACGATGGAGGCGGGGATGGACGGACGGGATCGGCGACGTCGAGGCTTACGGCTGACGGCCGCCGCGCTGGTGGCGCTGTTCGCGCTCGCGGGTTGCGGCAGCGACGCGCGGGACAACGCCGACAGCGGGCCGGCGGCGGCCCCGGCGGAACGGGACCGGGCCGGTGGCGCGGCGGACCAGGCCGGTGACGCTGCGGACCAGGCCGGTGGCGCGGCGGAGCGGGGCGGCGGCAAGGCCGAGCAGGGCAGCGGCGCCGGCGCACCGGACCTGCGGGTCGACCAGCGCTCCATCATCTACACGGGCACGATGCGCGTGCAGGTGGACGATGTGGACGAGGCGGCACGGAGCGCGATCGCCACGGTGACGGCGGCCGGCGGTTTCATCGGCGGCGACCAGCGGCGCAGCGCCGACGCGGACGCGCGGGCCGAGCTGGAGCTGCGGGTGCCGGCGGCGAAGTTCCACGGCGTCGTCGACGAGCTGGCGAAGCTCGGCCGGCAGCAGCGGCGGGAGATCCGCACGGAGGACGTCACCGAGCAGATGGTCGACCTGGACGCGCGGATCACCACCCAGCGCGCCCGGGTGGAGAGCGCCCGCAAGCTGCTGGCCCGGGCCACCTCGATCAGCGACCTGGTGTCGCTGGAGAACGAGCTGTCGCGCCGGGAGGCCGACCTCGCCTCGCTGGAGGCGAAGAAGGAGCGGCTGGCGGACCTGACCAGCCTGTCGACGATCACCGTGTCGCTGGTCGGCCCCGACGCGAGCACCGCAGACGAGGAGACCGAGATCGGCTTCCTGGCGGGCTTCAAGGGCGGCTGGAAGGTCTTCCTGACCTCCATGACCATCCTGCTGACGGTGCTGGGCGCGGTGCTGCCGTGGCTGCTGGCGATCGGCGTACCGGTGGCGGTGCTGCTGGTGGTGCTGCGCCGGCGGCGGCGTACGGCCCCGCCGGCGATGACGCCGACCGGACCGGCCGCGCCGCTGCCGCCTACCGCGCCGCCGCCAGTGCCCGCAGCGCGGTCTGGACCATGAGTCGTACGCCGACCGGGATGGCGCGTTCGTCCGCGTCGAACGAGGCCCGGTGCAGGTCCACGTTCGGGCCGGAGCGGCCGACGCCCAGCCGGGCGAGCGCGCCGGGGACGTACTCCAGGTACCAGGAGAAGTCCTCGCCGCCCATGCTCTGCGGGGTCTCGGCGACGCCCTCCGGCCCGAGCGCGGCGACGGTGGCGCCGGTCAGGACCTGGATGGCCCGGGAGTCGTTGCACACGGGCGGGCGGCCCCGCAGGTATTCCAGGTCGACGGTGGCACCGGTCGGCGCGACGACGTCGCGGACCACCTGACCCACGATCTTGGGGGCCAGCTCCCAGGTGTCGCGGTCCATCACCCGCAGGGTGCCGGAGGCGCACGCCTCGGAGGGGATGACGTTGTAACGGGTGCCGGCCGAGGCGTGGCCGAAGACCAGCAGCAGCCCGCTGTTGGCCGGCACCCGGCGGCTGACCAGGGCCGGCACCTCGGTGATCAGGCGGCCCAGCGCGTCGACCAGGTCGACGGTCAGGTGCGGGCGGGCGGTGTGCCCGCCCGGGCCGGTGAGCCGGACGGTGACGTTGTCGGCGGCGGCGGTGATCGGGCCGACCCGCAGGCCGACCTGCCCGACCGGCAGGTTGGGGTCGCAGTGCAGCGCGAAGATCTGCACCACGTCGTCCAGGCCGCCGGCCTCGATGACCTCCAGCGAGCCGCAGGGCAGGATCTCCTCGGCGGGCTGGAAGATCAGCCGGACCCGGCCGGGCAGCTCGCCGAGGTCGGCGAGCTGGGCCAGCAGCATGCCGACGCCGAGCATCACGGTGGTGTGCACGTCGTGGCCGCAGGCGTGGCAGACGCCGTCCACCGTGGAGCGGTACGGCACGTCCTTCGAGTCGGTCAGCGGCAGGGCGTCGATGTCGGCGCGCAGCGCGACCACCGGGCCGTCGGGGCGGCCGTCGATGTCGCAGATGACCCCGTTGCCCTTCGGCAGCAGCCGCGGCCTCAGCCCGGCCAGGGTGAGCTCCCGGGCGATCAGGGCGGCCGTCTCGAACTCCTCGCCGGAGAGCTCCGGGTGGGAGTGGAGGTGGCGACGGGTGGCGATCAGCCCGGGCACCCGGAGGGCGAGCAGGTGGTCCAGCTCGAACGGCAGAGGCTGGGAGCCGGCCGGCGCCTCCGGCCAGGACGACGCCAGCTGGTTGCCGGTGGGCAGCGTCAACGCACTCGTCACGTCGAATTCTCGTTCGCTAGAGATGGATGGATCATCAGGAACAGCAGACAGCCTAGACCTCCGACGGTGACGCTGCGCAACGTCGTTCCGGTAGCCGTCGGACCGCACAGCGTCACGTATGCCCTGCTCGGAGCGCTCGTAGATCTGCGGGACAGCAGGTAGATCGCGGTCGAACGCCGTCATCCGCCCCCCCACCTCCTACAACGCGTAATCGGCCTGGCCGTCGCGAAATCGATGCCGATCGCAGAGGCCGCTTTTCCGAATTGTCGCATTAGTCGGTCACACCGACGGACACTCCGACAATTACCCGACCATCGCCCGAGCGAGGGCACCCGAGACGGTCACACACCCCGTCGCCGACCAACCGCACACCGTGTGCGTCCACGTCCACCCGGTCGGGTTACCCCCGAACCCGTCCGGCACACGCCGTGGCCGGTCGGCCACGTCGCCCCGCACCGCGCGCGGCCCTCCGGCGGCGTCGCCGGGACTGCTCCACGCGCCCGCGCCGCCGATGGGCGGCCAGCGTCTGCTCCGACTGTAGCGCTCCGCCCCGCACGCCCGCGACCAGCGGGAACGCGCCGTGGGCGGGTCGTTACCCGGACGTGCACCGGCCGGTTACGGCGCGGGGGTGAAGCGGCGCCGCACCGTACGCCGACGGCCGCCCGCCCCCGACGCGGCGGGAGGTCGGACGGCCGTCGGCCGACGTGATCAGAACCGGTCGCTCGGGCGGTACAGCCCCCACACCTGGCGCAGGGTGCCGCAGACCTCGCCCACGGTGGCGCGGGCCCGCAGCGCTTCCCGCATCGGGTAGAGCACGTTCTCCGTGCCCTCGGCGGCGGCCCGCAGCTCGGCCAGTCCCCGCTCGACCGCCCCGGCGTCGCGCTCGGCACGCAGCCGGGCCAGCCGCTCGGCCTGCGCCGCCTCGATCGTCGGGTCGACCCGCAGCGGCTCGTACGGCTCCTCCTCGTCGACGGTGAACCGGTTGAGGCCCACCACCACCCGCTCGCCGGAGTCGATCTCCTGCGCGATCCGGTACGCGGACTGCTCGATCTCCCGCTTCTGGAAGCCCGCCTCGATGGCGTCGACCGCCGAACCGTGGTCGGCCACCCGCTCCATCAGCTCGGTCGCCGCCGCCTCGATCTCGGCGGTCATCGCCTCCACCACGTACGAGCCGGCGAACGGGTCGACGGTGGCGGTCAGGTCCGTCTCGTACGCCAGCACCTGCTGGGTGCGCAGCGCCAGCCGGGCCGCCTTCTCGGTGGGCAGCGCGATCGCCTCGTCGAAGCTGTTGGTGTGCAGCGACTGGGTGCCGCCGAGCACCGCGCCGAGGCCCTGCACCGCCACCCGGACCAGGTTGACCTCCGGCTGCTGGGCGGTGAGCTGCACGCCCGCGGTCTGGGTGTGGAAGCGCAGCATCATCGACTTCGGGTTCTTGGCGCCGAAGTCGTCGCGCATCAGCCGGGCCCAGATCCGGCGGGCGGCCCGGAACTTGGCCACCTCCTCCAGCAGGGTCGTGCGGGCGACGAAGAAGAACGACAGCCGGGGCGCGAAGTCGTCCACGGCCAGGCCGGCCTCCAGCGCGGCCCGGACGTACTCGACGCCGTTGGCCAGGGTGAACGCGATCTCCTGCGCGGGCGACGCGCCGGCCTCGGCCATGTGGTAGCCGGAGATGGAGATGGTGTTCCACTTCGGCACCTCCTTGCGGCAGTAGCCGAAGGTGTCGGCGACCAGCCGCAGCGAGGGCTTCGGCGGGAAGATGTACGTCCCGCGGGCGATGTACTCCTTCAGGATGTCGTTCTGGATCGTGCCGTTGAGGGCCGAGCCGGCGACCCCGTTCTCCTCGGCCACGAGCTGGTAGAGCAGGAGCAGCACCGAGCCGGGCGCGTTGATGGTCATCGAGGTCGAGACCTTGTCGAGCGGGATGCCGTCGAAGAGCAGCCGCATGTCGTCGATCGAGTCGATGGCCACCCCGACCTTGCCCACCTCGCCGTGCGCGATCGGGTCGTCGGAGTCGTAGCCCATCTGCGTCGGCAGGTCGAAGGCCACGGAGAGACCCATCGTGCCGGCCCGCAACAACTGGTGGTACCGCGCGTTGGACTCGGTGGCGGTGCCGAAGCCGGCGTACTGGCGCATGGTCCAGGGGCGGGAGGTGTACATGGTGGGGTAGACCCCGCGCGCGTACGGGAACTCGCCCGGGCCGCCGAGCCGGGAGTCCAGATCCTCCGGAAGGTCCGCCGCCGTGTAGACGCCCTTGATCGGGAAACCGGACTCGCTTGACCGCGGTTCGCTCATTAGCGGATGGTAGGACGCGCGACGGCGTCGGCGGGTGAGGGATACCGCACACCGGTCGACGCGTCGACGGGCATCGACGAGAGGTGAACGCTCGGACACGTACCGTCCAGTTCGACAAACGTCCGCCGCGTCGGGTTTCGCATCGGGCGTCGGAACCAGCAAGATAGGGGGGTTGTGTCCCAGCCCCCCTCGAATTCCCCCGGTGGCTTTTCTGTGACTCAGATCCCGACGTGGAGCGGCGGACCAGTCAGTTCCCCCAACGGACGCGCGACGCCCGGCACGACCATCGGCGAGCGCTACTCGCTGCGTTCGGCGGTGGGCAACGGCGGCATGGGCACGGTCTGGCGTGCCACGGACACACTCCTGCGGCGGGACGTGGCCGTCAAGGAGGTCGTCCTGCCCCCGGGGCTGGCCCCCAGCGACCGCGACGCCATGTACGAGCGCACCCTGCGCGAGGCCCGCGCCGCGGCGGCCATCCAGCACCCGGCCGTCGTCCAGGTCTACGACGTGGTCACCGAGGGCGGCCGGCCGTGGATCGTGATGGAGCTGCTCGACGCCCGCAGCCTCGCCGACATGGTGATCGAGGACGGGCCGGTCGCGCAGCGGGTGGTCGCCAAGATCGGAATCGCCCTGCTCGGCGCGCTGGAGGTGGCGCACGCGATCGGCGTGCTGCACCGCGACGTCAAGCCGGCCAACGTGCTGATCTGCGCCGACGGGCGCTGCGTGCTGACCGACTTCGGCGTGGCCCGGATGCCCACCGACGTGCAGCTCACCACCCCCGGGATGGTGCTCGGCTCGCCGCACTTCATCTCCCCCGAGCGGGCGATGGGCCAGGAGTTCGGCCCGCCGAGCGACCTCTTCTCGCTGGGCGTCACGCTCTACACGGCGGTGGAGGGGCGGCCCCCGTTCGACAAGGGCGACCCGATCGAGACCATGCACGCCGTGGTCGAGGACCCGCCCGCCCCACCGCAGCGCAGCGGGCCGCTGGCCCGGGTGCTGATGGGCCTGTTGGAGAAGGACCCGGCCCGCCGCCTCGACGTGCACACCGCCCGGGCCATGCTGCGCGAGCTGCTCGCCGGCCCGCTGACCAGCAACGCCGCCGCCGTGAACTCGGTGACCGATCCCTACTCGGTGGTCCCGGTGCAGCGGCCCGTGCCGACCCCGCCGGCCGCCGCGCCGGAGCAGCCGAAGCCGAGCGGGCAGATCGGCGGCCGGGCCATGCTCAACCCCGGCGAGTCGCTCACCGACCGGCTGGCGGCGCTGCGCCGAGGCGAGCGCCCCGCGCAGGCCGCCCTCGCCGCGAGCCCCGCCGCGATGGACGACACCAGCGCCGACGCCCTGGCCGGACCGCTGCACACCCCCACCGGCGCGATGCCGGCGCCGAGCGGGTCCACGCCAACCGGCCGCACCTACGGCGGCGCCGAGGCGACCCAGCGGATGACGTCCGGCGGGTCGGACGCCACCCAGCAGCTGCGCACCAACGCCGCCGGCCTGGTCGGCTTCAGCGGCCCGACCGAGGCGACCCAGCGGGTGAAGGCGGGCACGCCCACCTTCGGCACCCCGCCCGAGGCCACCCAGCGGGTGGGCGCCGGAGCGCCCGTCTTCGGCGCACCGCCGCCGGAGGCCACCCAGCACCTCGGCGGCACCTACGGCGGCGGCCAGTGGTCGGTGCCGGGCACCGGGCAGCCGTGGGCGACCCCCGCCACCGCGCCCGCCGCGAGCGGCTCGGGCGGCGGCTTCGGCGGCCGGGTCGGCGCCGTCGGCAACCAGCTCGTCGGCACCGTCAAGGGCTGGCCGCGCAAGGTGCAGCTCGCCGCCGCCGGCGGCTTGGCCGCGCTGCTGCTGATCGGGGCGGTCGTCCTCTTCACCGGCGGCGACGACCCGGCGCCGACCGTCCCGCAGGCCGCCCCGACGTCGCAGGCCCCGGCCGCCGGCGTGCCCGAGATGAAGGAGCACACCGGCAAGGGCGTACGGGTCATGGTGCCGCAGGGCTGGGAGATCAAGAGCGCCGGCAACTGGGTGGACTACGTCGACCCGGAGGACGAGGGCCGCAAGGTCCGGATCCTGGTGGAGGACTTCCGCACCAACTCGATGCGCTGGGCCGAGGTCGCCGAGGACGGTCTGAAGAACCGTTCCAAGTCCTGCGCCAAGCCGTACGCCCAGCTCGCCATGAACGAGGTGCAGTGGGTCGGCAAGGCGGCGGCCGAGTTCGAGTACACCTGCGGCGAGGGCGAGGCCAAGCGGCACGGCGTGTGGCGCGGCGTGGTCCACGAGGGCAAGGTCTACTCGTTCTACCTCACCTCGACCGACACGAAGTTCGCCGACAGCCGGCCGATCTTCGACGAGATGGTGAAGACGTTCCAGCTCACCGAGGCCGGCTGAGCCCGGGGGAAGCGCGGTGGTGATCCGCCGGCGTGCTATCAAGAGACATGCCGGCGGAAACCACTGACATCGACGACATTCGCGAGCAAGCACGGCGCTGGCTCGACGACGATCCCGACCCGGCCAGCCGGGAGGAGTTGCGGGCGGTGCTCGACCGCCTGCCGGCGAGCGCCCCGGAGCTGGCCGACCGCTTCGCCGGCCCGCTGACCTTCGGCACCGCCGGGCTGCGTGGCCCGCTGCGCGCCGGCCCCAACGGGATGAACCTCGCGGTGGTCACCCGGGCCGCCGCCGGGCTGGTCGGCTGGCTCGCCGCCCAGGGCGGCTCCGGCCCACTGGTGATCGGGTACGACGCCCGACACGGTTCCCGCGAGTTCGCCGAGCGGACCGCCCAGGTCGCCACCGGCGTGGGACGCCCGGCGCTGCTGCTGCCCCGCCCGCTGCCCACCCCCGTGCTCGCGTACGCGGTGCGCCACCTCGGGGCGGTCGCCGGGGTGATGGTGACCGCCAGCCACAACCCGCCGCAGGACAACGGCTACAAGGTCTACCTCGGCGCGGAACTGGGCGGGACGCTCGGCGACGGCGCCCAGATCGTACCCCCGGCCGACGCCGGCATCGAGGCCGCGATCCGGTCGGTCGGGTCGCTGGCCGAGGTGCCCCTCGGGCCGGCCGGTCAGGTGCTCGGCGACGACCTGGTGGCCTCCTACGTGGAGCGGGCCGCCGCCGTCATCGACCCGGACGGGTCGCGCGACCTGGCGGTGGCGTACACGCCGTTGCACGGGGTGGGCGCGGCGGTGCTCACCGCGGCGTTCGCCCGCGCGGGCTTCCCCGTGCCCGGTGTGGTGCCCGAGCAGGCCGAGCCCGATCCGGCATTCCCGACCGTCTCCTTCCCCAACCCGGAGGAGCCCGGGGCGGTGGACCGGCTGGTCGCGCTGGCCGAGGCGACCGGCGCGGACATCGCCATCGCCAACGACCCCGACGCGGACCGCTGCGCGGTGGCCGTCCGGGACACCGGTCCCGCGGTGAGCACGCAGGCAGCGGTCGCCGGCCCGGATCAGCCGGCGGCGAACCCGCCCGGCTGGCGGATGCTGCGCGGCGACGAGGTGGGCGTGCTGCTGGCCGACCACCTCATGCGGCGCGGCGTGACCGGCCTGTACGCCACCACGATCGTGTCGTCGTCGCTGCTGCGGGCGATGTGTGCCGCCCGGGGCCTGCCCTACGACGAGACGCTGACCGGGTTCAAGTGGATCGTCCGGGCCGGCGGCGGGGCCGAGCCGCTGGTCTTCGGCTACGAGGAGGCGCTCGGCTACTGCGTCGCCCCGGAGCACGTACGCGACAAGGACGGCATCACCGCCGCGCTGACCGTGGCGGAGCTGGCCGCCGGGCTCAAGGCGCAGGGGCGCACCCTGACCGACCGGCTGGACGAGCTGGCCGCCGAGTTCGGCGTGCACCACACGGACCAGCTCTCCGTACGGGTGGACGACCTGCGGCTGATCGCCGACGCGATGGCCCGGATCCGGGCCGCCACCCCGACGACGCTGCTCGGGCAGCCGGTCACCGAGGCACAGGACCTGCTCCCGGAGGCGGACGTGGTGATCCTGCGTACCGGCACCGCCCGGGTGGTGATCCGCCCCTCGGGCACCGAGCCGAAGCTCAAGGCGTACCTGGAGGTGGTGGAGCCGGTGGCGGACGGCGACGTCGCCGCAGCCCGCGCCCGCGCCACCGCCGCGGCAACCACCCTCCGCAAGGAAATGGCCACCACCCTGGGCCTCTGACCCACCCTCCCCCTCCCCCGCCCCGTTGATCATGAGGTTAGCGGTACTGGAAAGCGCTTCCCCAGCCCGCCAAACTCATGATCGACGTGGCGGGGGCCGGGGCCGGGCGGGGTAGGGCGGGGGGCGGGGTGGGGTGGGGTGGGTCCAGCCGGGGTGGGGTTAGCGGCGGGGGCCCAGGGCGGCGTTGACGGCGCTGGCCAGGGCGGCCACGACGAGGCCGACCGAGGGGCGGACCACGGAGTCGTCCAGGCTGACGGTGCCGGAGAAGCCGGAGCCGCCGGCGATCTCCTCCAGCCGCTGCCGGGCCTCCCGGGCCGCGTCACCGCTCAGGCCGAGCGCCGGTTCCATCCGCAGCACCGCCACCAGGGTGGCCAGGGCCGCCGTCCGCTCGTCAGGCAGCTCGCCGCTGGCCAGCGCCTCGGCGAGCCGGCGTCGGGTGTCCGCCTCGACGGCCGGGTCCACCGTCGGGTAGCGGTGCACGTGGATGAAGCCCAGCTCGGTCTCGTCGACGTCGCGGACCACGCCCTGGGCGCACAGGTCGCCCAGGATCTTGTCGCGCAGGCCGTGCCGCAGCCGCTGCACCCAGGACGAGGGGCTGTGCAGCGTGTCGGCGGCCATGCGGGCGAGGACCCCGTCGACGAGCGGCTCGCCGGTGGGCGTCGGATCGACCACCGCCAGGGACCCCTCGGAGTACGCGATCCGCCCGGCCAGGGCCAGTTCGATCAGCACCGCGGCGGCCATCCCCAGGTCGAGGCTGATCCGCGGCATGGTCGCCTTGCCGGTCTCGTCGTCGTACGCGAGGAGAAGCAGCTCTTCGGCGAGAGCAACACCAGTCATGGCCGGACACGCTAGCGGGTGCGGGCACCACCGCGCACCAACTCGACGTCGATGGCGTGCCGCCGCACCCGGGCTCCGCACCCGTCCGGCGCGCGCCGGGGCGGTCGGGCCCCGTGTCCCGACCGTTCCGGCGCGCGCCGGACGGTGGTCAGCTCAGCGTGTCGGTGCGCCGGGCGTCGAGCAGGAGCTCGTAGTGCAGCACGCGGCGCTTCGGGGCCGTCTCCAGATATTCGAACGCGAGCATTTCACCGGTCGCCGGGTGGAAGACCAGCAGCATCTGCGCCCGCTGCAGAGGCTGCCCGGCCGGTGGTACGAGGTCGGCGGTGACGGCCACGCCCTGGCGGCCGGCCCGGTCGACGACCCGGCCGCGCCACTCGAAGCCGGGCTTCCCGGCCAGGATGGTGAGCAGGTCGGCCCGGGTCCGCCGCGGCACCAGGTAGCTGCTGTACAGGTGGTACACGCGCATCGCCAGCTCGCCCGCCGGCTTTCTGGTGCCGAGCCAGCGCTCGAGTTCCGCCCGGTCGGCCGGCAGCCGGCGGCTCACCGGGTCCGGTGGGATCTCCCGGATCCCGCGCGGCGGCCTGCTGGCCGAGGGGTCGGCCGCCGTCGACCGTAGCCGGGTCGACCAGTACTCGCGGGACGCCTCGTCGGGGTACTCGGCACCCAGGGGCTCGACGTCCTGCCAGCGGCGACCGTCGTCCGCCGCCCACTCGCGGCGTTCGTGCACGAAGCTCATCATGTGCCCCTCGGGCGACATCGACGTCGGGCTGCCCCAGGACTTGCCGTGCCGGTAGGCGTAGCGGCCGGCGGTGCTGTCGGGCGGGGCGTCCACCAGGCGGGCGGCGAGCGCCCGCAGGTGCCGATCGGCCGGTTCGCCCGCGACGACCTCGTAGGCCACCGGCTTGAGCACGGTGCCGGCGACCGGCTGCGCCGGCTCCGGCGGGATGGCCGTCCCGTCCCGCAGCACCTGGGCCACCCCGGCGGAGCCGAGCACCGCCAGCGTGGCGACCGCGCCGACGAACACGGTGCGCCGGGACGCGCCCCGGCGTACCGGCCCGGCCGGGGTCGCGGTCGCGTCCTGCGCGCGGAGGATCAGGTCGTGGGCGGTGCGGGGCGACGGGGGTACGACGACGTCGCGCGCCGGGTCGGCCGGGCCCAGGAGCTCCCGGACCCGCTGCGTGGTGTGCATGGTGCTCCTCTCAGACGTGGGCGGACGCCGGGCGGGTGCCGCGGGCGGGGGTGGGCGTGGTCAGTGCGGAGCGCAGTCGACGCCGGGCCCGGAAGAGCCGCACGGCGGCGGCGGACCGGGTGCAGCCCAGGGCGACGGCGGCGTCGCCGACGCTCAGGTCCTCCCAGCCGACCAGCCGGAGGATCTCCTGGTCGGCCTCGGGGAGCGCGCGCAGCGCCCGGTGCAGGTCGAGCACCGGCGCGACGGCGTCGGGCTCGACGATCCGTGCCGGCACGTGATCCGCCTCGGCGAGCGGGAGCAGGCTGGGTCCGCCCTGCCGGGACCGCCACCGGTTCGCCACCACGTGCCGCGCCACGGCGTAGAGCCAGGGCAGGGCGTGTTCGGGCACCTCGCCGCGCCGTCGCCAGACGACGACGAAGACGTCCTGGGCGAGTTCGGCCGCCGCGTCAGCGTCGGGCAGCCGACGCAGGCCGTATCGGACGATGTCCGGGTAGTGCGCGGCGTAGAGGCTGGTGAACCAGTCCTCGCCCCGCTCACCCACGGGTTTCATCAGGGATCTCCCGACCGCAGTTCCTGACAGAGACACCAGGTATGTGTCGCGGACGGGTCGGATCGTTACCGGCGACCGGGCGCGGGATCTCCGGCCGGTGCGGGCGGCCTGCCGGCCGGAGCGGAAGAGCCCCGGTTGCGAACGGCCTCCCGCAACTCGGCGGGAGGCCGTGACGTGCCGGTGCCGACCTCAGAAGCGGGGCATGCCACCGAACTGACGGTCGCCGGCGTCGCCGAGCCCCGGCACGATGAACATGCGGTCGTTGAGCCCCTCGTCGATCGAGGCGGTGACCAGGCGCAGCGGCAGGCCGGAGCGCTCCAGCCGCTCGATGCCGACGGGCGCGGCGAGCACGCAGAGCACGGTGATGTCGGTGCAGCCCCGGTCGGCCAGCAGCCGGCAGCAGTGCTCCAGCGAGCCGCCGGTGGCGAGCATCGGGTCGAGCACCAGCACCGGCAGGCCGCTCAGGTCGCGCGGCAGCGACTCCATGTAGGCGCGCGGCTCGTACGTCTCCTCGTCCCGGGCCAGGCCGACGAAGCCCATCGAGGACTCCGGCAGCAGCCCGAGCGCGGCGTCGGCCATGCCCAGGCCGGCCCGCAGCACCGGTACGAGCAGCGGCGGGTTGGCCAGCCGGGTGCCCTCGGTGCCGGTGACGGGGGTCTGCACCGGGTACTTCTCGACGGGGAAGGAGCGCGCGGCCTCGTACACCAGCATGGTGGTGAGTTCGTGCAGCGCCGCCCGGAACGAGGAGGAGTCGGTGCGCGCGTCCCGCATGGCGGTCAGCCGCGACTGGGCGAGCGGATGGTCAATGACGTGTACGTCCACGATCGCTCAACCTACCGGTCCCCCCGTTCCGGCACTGCGGGTGCGGCCGGACCGGCGACCTCGCTCACCACCGCGCCCGCGACAGCACGGTGACCAAGATCACTGTCCGGCCGGGTGCGTAGACTTCGGGGCATGACGGCGACAGCGACGTCGGCCCGGTCGGAGCTCTCCGAGTTGGGACGATCCGAGACCGCTCTGCGGACCTTCCTGCACGGCCTGCCCGGCGTGGACCAGGTCGGCGCGGAGCAGCGGGCGGCACAGCTCGGCACCCGCTCCATCAAGACCACCGCCAAGGCCCAGGCCATCGACCTGGCGATCCGGATGGTCGACCTGACCACCCTCGAAGGGGCGGACACCCCGGGCAAGGTGCGGGCCCTCGCGGCCAAGGCACTGCGCCCCGACCCGGCCGACCCGTCCTGCCCGCACGTGGGCGCGGTCTGCGTCTACCCGGCGATGGTCCCGCACGTGGCCGAGGTGCTGCGCGGCTCCGGCGTGCACCTGGCCAGCGTGGCGACCGCCTTCCCGTCGGGCCAGGCCCCGCTGGAGGTCAAGCTCGCCGACACCCGGGCCGCCGTGGCGGCCGGCGCCGACGAGATCGACATGGTGATCAACCGGGGTGCCTTCCTCGCCGGCCGCTACCAGGAGGTCTACGACGAGATCGTGGCCACCAAGGAGGCCTGCGGCGACGCGCACCTCAAGGTCATCCTGGAGACCGGCGAGCTGGCCACGTACGACAACGTGCGGCGCGCCTCCTGGCTGGCGATGCTGGCCGGCGGCGACTTCATCAAGACCTCCACCGGCAAGGTCCCGGTGGCGGCCACCCCGCCGGTGACCCTGGTCATGCTGGAGGCCGTCCGCGACTTCCGGGCCGCCACCGGCCGGCAGGTCGGCGTGAAGCCGGCCGGCGGCATCAAGACCACCAAGGACGCCATCAAGTACCTGGTGATGGTCAACGAGACCGTCGGCGCGGACTGGCTGGACCCGGACTGGTTCCGGTTCGGCGCCTCCAGCCTGCTCAACGACCTGCTCATGCAGCGCACCAAGCTGACGACCGGCACCTACTCCGGTCCCGACTACTTCACCCTGGACTGAGAGCCGATGTTCGAATACGCACCCGCCCCCGAGTCCCGCTCGGTGGTGGACCTGAAAGCCTCCTACGGGCTCTTCGTCGACGGGGAGTTCGTGGACCCCACCGACGGCGGCACGTTCAAGACGGTCAACCCGGCCTCCGAGGAGGTGCTCGCCGAGGTCGCCGAGGCCGGCACGCAGGACGTGGACCGCGCCGTCCGCGCCGCCCGCCAGGCGTACGAGAAGGTCTGGGGCCCGATGCCGGGCCGGGACCGGGCGAAGTACCTCTTCCGGATCGCCCGGATCCTCCAGGAGCGCTCCCGCGAGCTGGCCGTGCTCGAGTCGCTCGACAACGGCAAGCCGATCAAGGAGTCGCGCGACGTCGACCTGCCCCTGGTCGCGGCGCACTTCTTCTACTACGCCGGCTGGGCCGACAAGCTGGAACACGCGGGCTTCGGCGCGAACCCGCGCCCCCTCGGCGTGGCCGCGCAGGTCATCCCGTGGAACTTCCCGCTGCTGATGCTGGCGTGGAAGATCGCCCCGGCGCTGGCCGCCGGCAACACGGTGGTGCTGAAGCCGGCCGAGACGACGCCGCTGACGGCACTGCTCTTCGCCGAGATCTGCCAGCAGGCCGACCTGCCCGCCGGCGTGGTCAACATCGTCACGGGCGCCGGCGAGACCGGCCGGGCGCTGGTCGAGCACCAGGGCGTGGACAAGGTCGCCTTCACCGGTTCGACCGAGGTGGGCCGGGCCATCGCCCGCTCGGTCGCCGGCACCCGCAAGAAGCTCACACTGGAGCTGGGCGGCAAGGCGGCAAACATCGTCTTCGACGACGCCCCCGTCGACCAGGCGGTCGAGGGGATCGTCAACGGGATCTTCTTCAACCAGGGGCACGTCTGCTGCGCCGGCTCCCGGCTGCTGATCCAGGAGAACGCCGCCGACCGGGTGCTGGAGTCGCTGAAGCGGCGGATGGCCCAGCTGCGCGTCGGCGACCCGCTGGACAAGAACACCGACATCGGCGCGATCAACTCGGCCGCGCAGCTCGCGCGGATCCGGGAGCTCTCCGACGCCGGGTCCGCCGAGGGCGCCGAGCGCTGGTCGCCGCCGTGCGAGCTGCCGGAGCGCGGCTTCTGGTTCGCGCCGACGATCTTCACCGGGGTCACCCAGGCGCACCGGATCGCCCGCGAGGAGATCTTCGGCCCGGTGCTGTCCGTGCTGACGTTCCGCACCCCGGCCGAGGCCGTCGAGAAGGCCAACAACACGCCGTACGGGCTGTCGGCCGGGATCTGGACCGACAAGGGCTCCCGGATCCTGTGGATGGCCGACCGGCTGCGCGCCGGCGTCGTCTGGGCCAACACGTTCAACAAGTTCGACCCCACCTCGCCGTTCGGCGGCTACAAGGAGTCGGGCTACGGTCGCGAGGGCGGCCGGCACGGGCTGGAGGGTTACCTCAATGTCTGAGCGGGTCGCGGTACGCAAGACGTACAAGCTCTTCATCGGCGGGAAGTTCCCGCGCAGCGAGTCGGGACGGTCGTATCTCGTGCAGGACTCCAACGTGTCGCTCGCCTCCCGCAAGGACGCGCGGGACGCCGTGGTCGCCGCCCGCGCCGCCGTGAAGGGCTGGGCCGGGGCGACGGCGTACAACCGGGGTCAGATCCTCTACCGGGTCGCCGAGATGCTGGAGGGCCGGCGCGAGCAGTTCGTCGCCCTCGGCGTGCCCGGCGACGAGGTCGACGCGGCCGTGGACCGCTGGGTCTGGTACGCCGGCTGGTCCGACAAGCTGCCCCAGGTCTACGGCGGCGCCAACCCGGTCGCCGGGCCGTACTTCAACCTGTCGGCGCCCGAGCCGACCGGCGTGGTGGCCGTGGTCGCCCCCGAGTCCCCGGCGCTGCTCGGCCTGGTCAGCGTGATCGCCCCGGCGATCGTCACCGGCAACACGGTGGTCGTGGCGACCTCGCCGACGCAGCCCCTGGCGGCCGTGACCCTGG
Source organism: Micromonospora sp. NPDC048868 (assembly GCF_043198195.1). Taxonomy (NCBI): domain Bacteria; kingdom Bacillati; phylum Actinomycetota; class Actinomycetes; order Micromonosporales; family Micromonosporaceae; genus Micromonospora; species Micromonospora sp. NPDC048868. Next base: position 145,466 of record NZ_JBICUN010000015.1, on the reverse strand, counting down.
CGGAGGTGCTCGCCACCTCCGACCTGCCCGGCGGCGTGGTCAACCTGCTCACCGGCCGGATCGCCGAGACCGTGCCGGCGCTGGCCGCCCACATGGACGTCAACGCCATCGACCTGACCGGGGTGGCCGACGCCGAGCTGGCGACGGAGCTGGAGGTCAAGGCGGCGCAGAACCTCAAGCGGGTGCTCCGGCCGGCCCCGGCCGACCACGACTGGTCCGCCGACCCCGGCATCACCCGGATGACCACGCTGCTGGAGACGAAGACGGTCTGGCACCCCAAGGGGGTGTGACTGGTCGCTGTCCTGGGGTTTTCCGGGGAGCCCCGCCCGCTCCGGGCGGTCAGGCTTGATCCCTGCGCGGGCGGGGCTCCCCGGAAAACCGTTCGTGGACAGGTTCGTGGGAGGGGTCAGCTCTGGGGTGCTGCCTCGGGTGGGGTGAGCGTTCGGGGTGCTGCCTCGGGCGGTGCTGTGGTGTGCGGGGCGGGGTGGGTCTACTACGGGGGGTAGGATTGCGGCGTGACTCGGCTTGGTGATCTCGAACGTGCGGTGATGGACGTCTTGTGGGACTCGGTCCCGGGCGCGTCGGACGGGATCACCGTGCGCGAGGTGGCCGACGCGCTGGACGGCCGCGAGCTGGCGTACACGACGGTGATGACCGTGCTGGACCGGCTGGCCGGCAAGGGCATGGTGCAGCGCGAGCGGGAGGGGCGGGCCTGGCGTTACCGGGCCGCCGCCAGCCGCGAGGCGTACATCGCCCAGCTCATGCTCGACGCCCTCGACCTCGGCGGCAGCCGGGACGCCGCGCTGGTGCGCTTCGCCCGATCGGTGACCGGCACCGAGGCCGAGGTGCTGCGCGCCGCCCTCGGGGCCGAGGCCGACGGGGCCGGACACGACGGGAGCGCGCTGACCGACCGGGTCGAGGCGCCGTCGGTCGACGGCCTGCCGCCCCGGACCGGCAAGGCAGCGGACAGGTAGGGCGGCGGTCGTGGCGTACGCCCTGCACTTCGCCGCGTCGATGCTCGCCTGCTGGCTGACCGCGCAGGTGCTGTCCCGCTCCACCTGGACGTGGCGCAGTCCCCGGGTCGCGATCGTCTGCTGGCAGGCGGTCGGGCTGGCCCTCGGGCTCTCGGCCATGGGCGTGCCGATGGCACTGGGCCTGTCCGCCTACGACCGCCCGACCGGCAGCGCGCTGGTCGCCCTCGCCACCGACCTCGCCCACGGCACCCTGCCCGTCGGGCTGGGCGCGCCGCACCTGGCCGCCGTCGGGATGGGCTTCGGCATCGGCGCGGTGCTGCTGACCACGACCGTACGCAGCATCCACGGCACCGTACGCGCCCAGCGCCGGCACCGGGACCTGCTCGCCCTGGTAGCCCGCCGGGACCCGACGGTGCCCGGGGCGCTGGTGCTGGACCATCCGAGCGCGGCGGCGTACTGCCTGCCCGGGATGAAGCCCCGGGTGGTGGTCAGCGCGGGCACGCTCGACCTGCTGGACAGCGCCGAGTTGGCGGCCGTCCTCGCCCACGAGCGGGCGCACGCCCAGGAACGGCACGACCTGGTGCTACTGCCGTTCACCGCGCTCAGCCGGGCGCTGCCCTGGTTCGGCTGGGTCCGCGAGGCGCACGACCGGGTCGCCCTGCTGGTCGAGATGCGGGCCGACGACAAGGCCCGGGAGGCGCACGCCGACGCCCCGCTGGCCGGCGCGCTGCGCCGGTTCGCCGCGGCCGGCAACCGGGTGACTCCGGCCGGCACGCTCGGGCTGGGCGACCGGGACCTCGACGTCCGGGTGCAGCGGCTCCTGGTCGCCGACCGGCCGCCCCGGCTGCTCGGGGCCGCCGCGCTGACCGTGGCGACAAACGTGGCCGCCCTGCCGGTCTCCCTCTTCCTGAGCTGACCGGGCCCCGGCCCGGCCCTGCGCCGCCCGCTTCCCTCGGCGGCACCCGGGGACCGCCGGCGTGCCCCCGCGCACGGTGGAGTTACCGCCGCGTGGATCGCCGCCGGACATGCTGGGACCGGACCGCCCGCGTACGCGAACCGCCCGGCGCCCCACCCTCCCCCACGGCTACTACAAATCGTCGTAGCATCGTCTACGACGGGCCATAGTAGTGATGCGTAGGCAATCTACGTGTAGGCTCGCTACGACAAGTGAGCCAACCGTACGGAGAGCCGGCCATGGACACCCTGCTCCTCGCCCGCCTGCAGTTCGCCACCACCACCTCGATCCACTTCCTCTTCGTGGCGGTGACCCTGGGCCTCGTGACCCTGCTGGTCGGTCTCCAGACCGCCTCGGTGATCACCAACAAGCCGGTCTACGAACGGCTGACCCGCTTCTGGGGCCAGCTCTACGTGATCAACTACGTGCTCGGCATCGCCACCGGCATCGTGATGGAATTCCAGTTCGGGCTGAACTGGAGCGGGCTGTCGCGCTACGTCGGCAACGTCTTCGGCGCGCCGCTGGCCATCGAGACGCTTGTCGCCTTCTTCCTGGAGTCGACGTTCCTCGGCATGTGGATCTTCGGCTGGCACCGGCTGCGCCGGGGCGTGCACCTCGCCCTGCTCTGGGGCGTCGCGATCACCGCGTACGCCTCGGCGTTCTGGATCATGGTGGCCAACTCCTGGTTGCAGAACCCGGTCGGCTACGAGGTACGCGACGGGGTCGCGCATCTCACCGACTTCTCCGCGCTGCTGGACAACCCCACCTTCCGGATGGCCCTCGGGCACGTCGTCACGGCGGCGCTGCTGGTCGGCGGGATGCTGATGGCGGCGGTCAGCGCGTGGCACCTCCTCCGGCGCACCGACGACTTCGCGCTGCACCGCAAGGGGCTGCGGATCGGCCTGATCATCTCGGCGGTGGCGATCTTCTTCGTGCAGGGCTTCGGCTTCGCCCAGTTCTTCGCGATCAGCGACGTGCAGCCCACCAAGTTCGGCGACGACCCCGCCGCCGCACCGCTGATCGCCGAATGGACGGCCCGGTTCGGCCCCGGCGACTACACGCCGCCGGCCCTCGCCGACGTCGGCCTCGGCTTCATGATCCTGATCGGTTTCACCCTCGGCCTGCTCTGGCTGCTGCTCCCGCTGCTGTGGCGGGACTGGATCATCCGGCTGCGCGTACCGCTGCGGATCCTCCAGTTCGCCCTGCCGCTGCCGTTCGTCGCGGTCATCCTCGGTTGGATCGCCCGCGAGGTCGGCCGCCAGCCCTGGGCCGCGTACGGGCTGCTGCCCGTGGACCAGGCGGTGTCGCCGGTCAGCCCCTGGCTGATGCTCACCTCGCTGATCGGGTTCAGCCTGCTGCTCGGCACCCTCGCCGTCACCAACTGGGTGCTGCTCGCGCGCCACGCCGCCCGGGGTGCGGACGACCCGGCCCTGGGCCGGCAACCGGACCAGCCGCCGGCCGACCCCCACCCCGAGCCCGCCTTCGCCTGAGGAGACGACAGTGGAACTCGCCTGGTACGCCCTGCTCGGGCTCTTCTTCGCCGTCTACCTGGTGCTCGGCGGCTACGACTACGGCGTCGGCCTGCTGCTCGCCCGGGACACCGACCCCGCCCGCCGCCGCGCCGCGCTCAACGCGGTCGGCCCGTTCTTCCTCGGCAACGAGGTCTGGCTGGTGGCCGCCGTCGGCATCCTGTTCGGCGCCTTCCCCGTGCTGGAGGGGGAACTGCTCTCCGGCTTCTACCCGGCGGTGCTCGCCGCGTTGACCGGGGTGATCCTGGTGACCGCCGGTGTGCAGCTACGCAGCCGCCCCGACGGGCAGCGGGCCCGCACCTGGTGGGACCGGATCGTGGTCGTCGGCAGCGTGCTCGCCGCGCTCGGCTGGGGTGCCGTGCTGGCCGGGCTGCTCCAGGGCGTACCGCTGCACGCCGACGGCCACGTCGCCGGGGTGACCCACCTCTTCACCCCGTTCGTGGCCGCCGCCGGGCTCGCCGTCGTCGCGCTGGTCGCGCTGCACGGTGCGACCTTCCTCACGCTCCGGCTGCCCGCCGCCGACGCCGCGCCGGTCGGGCTACTGGCTGCCCGGCTCGTCCCGGTGGCGCTCACCACGGTCGGCGCGGCCACCGTCCTCGGCCTGCTCTCCGCCGACGTACGCGCCGCCGCGCGGCAGCCGATGGTGGGCGTACTGCTGCTGTCGTTGCTGGTCGCGGCGCTGCTGACGGCCCGGACGGCGCTCGCCCGGCGGCGGCCGGGGCTGGCCTTCGCCGCCACCTGCGCGTCCCTGGCGCTGCCGGTGGCGCTGGCCGGCGCGACCATCTGGCCCTACGCGCTCGTCTCCACGGTCGACCCGGGCGCGTCACTGACCGTGGCCGACGCGGCGGCCAGCACCCCCACGCTGCGGCTGCTGACCTGGCTGACGCTGCCGCTCCTGCCGGCCCTACTAGGCTTTCAGGCGATGTGCTGGTGGGTGTTCCGGGGACGGACCGACGGCAGGGCACCGGTGTACTGGTGAACCGCCGTCCCTTCGACCCGCGTCTGCTGCGCCGGGTCCCGGGGGCCCGGCGCGACCTCGCCGTGCTCGCGCTGCTCGGCGTGCTGGCCGCGGGGCTGGTCGTCGCGCAGGCCACGGCGCTGGCCGCGCTGCTGGCGACCGCGTTCGAAGGGCGGCTCGACCGGCCCGCGCTGGCCGGCTTCGCCACCGCGGTGGCCGCCCGCTCGCTGCTGGTCTGGGCGCAGGGCACGGTGTCGGCGCGGGTCGCGGCGACGGTCAAGGCGGCGCTGCGGGCCGACCTGCTCGGGGCGGTCGGGCGGCACGGCCCCGGCTGGGTCGCGGGACAGCGCGCCGGGCAGCTCGCCACGCTGACCGGGCGCGGGCTGGACGCGCTCGACGCGTACTTCACCGGCTACCTGCCGCAGCTGGTGCTCAGCGTCACCGTGCCGCTCGCCGTACTGGCCCGGATCCTCCTCGCCGACTGGAGCTCGGCACTGATCATCGCGGTGACGCTGCCGCTGATCCCGATCTTCGGCGCGCTGCTCGGCTGGCAGGCACAGGCCGCCACCGAGCGGCAGTGGCGGCGGCTCTCCCTGCTCGGCGGGCACTTCCTCGACATGGTCGCCGGGCTGCCCACCCTGCGCGCGTTCGGCCGGGCCCGGGCGCAGACCGACGTGGTCCGCCGGATGGCCGACGGCCACCGGGTCGCGACCATGAAGACGCTGCGGATCGCGTTCCTGTCCGCCCTGGTGCTGGAGCTGGTGGCCACCCTCTCGGTGGCGCTGGTCGCCGTGCCGGTCGGCGTACGGCTGCTCGGCGGCGGGCTGACCCTCCAGACCGCGCTGCTGGTGCTGCTGCTCACCCCGGAGGCGTACCTGCCGCTGCGGGCGGCCGGCGCCCGGTTCCACGCCAGCATGGAGGGGCTCACCGCGCTGGACGAGGCGCTGACCCTGTCGGCCGCCGCCCCCGCGCCGGCGCGCGGCGCGGGCGCGGCCGTCCCCGACGGCCGCGGCGAGATCCGGTTCGAGGCGGTGACCGTGGCGTACGAGCGGACCACCGCCCTGCGCGACGTCACGCTGACCATCCGCCCGGGCGAGCGCATCGCCGTGATCGGCCCCAGCGGCGCCGGCAAGAGCACCCTGCTCGGCCTGCTGCTCGGCTTCGTCACCCCGACCGCCGGCCGGGTCACCGTGGGCGGGGTCGACCTGGCCGACGCCGACGCCGACGGCTGGCGCCGCCAGGTGGCCTGGGTACCGCAGCGGGCCCACCTCTTCGCCGCCCCGCTGGCCGACAACATCCGGCTCGGCGCGCCGGACACCCCGGACGCCGCGCTCGCCACGGCGGTCCACGACGCCGCCCTGGACGACGTGGTCGCCGGGCTGCCCGACGGGCTCGCCACCGTCCTCGGCGAACGCGGGCACGGCCTCTCCAGCGGGCAGCGGCAACGGGTCGCGCTGGCCCGCGCGTTCCTGCGGGACGCGCCCGTGGTGCTGCTCGACGAGCCGACGGCCCGGCTGGACACCGCCGCCGAGGCGGTCGTCCTCGACGCCACCCGCCGGCTGGTGGCCGGGCGGACGGCGCTGCTGGTGGCGCACCGGCCGGCGCTGCTCGCCGACGCGGACCGGATCCTGCGCATCGAGGACGGCCGGGTCACCGAGCTGACGCCCACGGCGGCCGGGGAGGCCACCCGATGACCGACGATCGCCCCGCCGACGACGCCCGACCCACCCACGCGCCCGGTGCCGCCGCCGACGCCCGGACCGGCGCGCAGAGCACCCTCGCGGCCGGCGCCGCTGCCGACGCCTCGACCGCGCCGGGGCGCGCCGGCTCGGCCGAGCGGGCCGTGCTGCGGCTGGCCCGGCCGTACCTGAACCGGCTGCTCGGCGCGGGGCTGCTCGCCGCCGCCACCGAGTTCGCCGGCCTCGCCCTGATGGCCACCGCGACCTGGCTGCTGATGAGCGCCGCCGGCCAGCCCCCGCTGGACCGCCTCACCGTGGCGATCGTGGCGGTCCGGGCGCTGGCGATCAGCCGGGGCGTGCTCCGCTACACCGAACGGCTCGCCGGGCACGACGCCGTGCTGCGGCTGATCACCGACGTCCGGGCCCGGGTCTTCGGCACCCTCGCCGCCCGCCCGACGGCCCGGCAGCGCTCGGGCGACGCGCTGAGCCGGCTCGTCTCCGACGTGGAGGCCGTCCAGGACCTGCTGCTGCGGGTGCTGGTGCCGGCCTCGGCGGCGGCGCTGGTCAGCGTGCTCGCGGTCGGCGGGGCGGCGCTGATGTCGCCGGCCGCCGCCGGGGTGCTCGCGGTCGGGCTGCTGGTCGCCGGGGTGGCGCTGCCCGCCCTGGCCACCGCGCTGACCCGGCGCGCCGCCGCCGAGCTGGCGCCGCTGCGCGGCGCTCTCGCCACCGACGCGGTCGACCTCACCCACGGCGCCGCCGACCTGGCCGCGTTCGGCGCCACGGGGCACGCGCTGGAGGCGGCCGGGGCGCGGGCCCGGCGGCTGGCCCGGTTGGAGCGGCGGCTCGCCGCCACGGGCTTCGCGGTCGACGCGGCGGGGGTGCTCGTGGCCGGGCTGACCGCCGGTGCGGTGGTGCTCGCCGCGCTCGCCGACGACGTGGACGGGGTGCTGGTCGGCGTCCTGGCGGTCGGCACGCTCGCCGCCGTCGAGATCGCGCTGGCGCTGGTCGGGGCCGCCCGGCAGTGGACCCAGCTGCGGACCGGCCTGACCCGGGTCGCCGCCCTGCTGGACGCCCCGGCCGGTCCGGCCACCTCCGACGGTGCCGAGGTCGGCCCCGGGCCGTACGACGTCCGGTTCGAGGAGGTCACCGTCCGGTACCGGGAGGGCGCCCCGCCCGCCCTGGACGGGTTCAGCCTGGACCTGCCGCCCGGTCGCCGGGTCGCGGTGGTCGGGCCCAGCGGCGCCGGCAAGAGCACGCTGGCCGCCGTCCTCACCGGCGCGGTGCGCCCCGCGCACGGCCGGGTCACCCTCGACGGGCGCGGGCTGTCGGCGTACCGGGCCGAGGAGCTGCCCCGCGCCGTCGGCGGACTGCTCGCCGAGGCGTACGTCTTCCACGCCTCCGTGCGGGAGAACCTGCTGCTCGGGCGGCCCGCCGCCGACGAGGAGGAGCTGGCGGCGGCGACCGCGGCGGCCGGGCTGCTGGACTGGGTGCACGAGCAGCCCGACGGCTGGGACACCGTGGTCGGCGAGGAGGGCGGCCAGCTCTCCGGCGGCCAGCGGCAGCGGCTCGCGCTGGCCCGGGCGCTGCTCGCGGCGCCGGGAGTGCTGGTGCTCGACGAGCCGACCGAGGGGCTCGATCCCGCCGCCGCCGACGCGGTGCTCGCCTCCGCGCTGGCGGCCGCCCCGGCCGGGCACTCCGTGCTGCTGATCAGTCACCGGCTCAGCGGGCTCGCCGAGCTGGACGAGATCGTGGTGCTGGACGCCGGGCGGGTGGCCCAGCGCGGCCGGCACGCCGAACTGGTCGCCGCCCCCGGCTGGTACCGGGACCAGTGGCTGATCCAGGAGGCGGCCGAACGCGGGTACCTGGCGCTGCGCCCCTGACCTCCGGCCGGCCCGACCCGCCCGCCGGCTCCGGGTCGGGCCAGGGTTTGTCCCCGACGACGTCCGGCGGCGACCCGTGACAGGGTGGGGCCATGCGGGGCGAGGACGACGCGACGACGGTGGAGGAACGGCTGCGGGAGCTGGGCGCGCACCTGCGGGGGCCGCGCCGGCTCAAGTCCGACCTGCTGACCGAGGCACGGCACGGGCTGCTGGACGCCGTCGAGGCGTACCGGGCCGACGGGCTGCCGGCGACGGAGGCGCAGCGCCGGGCGGTGGCCGAGTTCGGCTCGCCGGCGCAGCTCGCCCCCGCCTACCAGGCGGAGCTGGCGGCGGGCGCGCTGCGCGGGCTGTCGCTGCGGGTCATCGCGCTCGCCACTGTCGCGTTCGTCGCCGGCGACCTCACCTGGCAGGGGTCGGGCTGGGGCGGCTCCCCGCCGCCGGCCGCCTACCAACTGCTGTCGGCGTCGGTGGGCTGGATCTGGGCGGCCGCGTTCGCGCTGGCCGCGACAGGGCTGCTGCCGGCCGGCCGGGCGGCGCTGCGCGGCGGCGCCGACCGGGCGGTGGGGGCGGCCCTCGTCGGGGTCCTCGCCCTCGGCGTACTGACCGGCTCGGCACTCTTCGCGTGGTCGATCGGCCTCTGGGACGACGCGCTCACCTGGCCGCCCATGATCATCGGCGCGGTGGTGGCCGCCGCCGGCTACCTCTGGCTCGGCCGGGCCGCCCGCACCTGGCTGCTCGCCGCCCGCTGATCCCCGCCACGGATCGGGCGCCCCGCCCGGGCCGGAGGGCCGCCGACCGTCCCGCACGGACGGAGGACGGACGAGGGACACCGGCCTGTCGCGCTGGCCGGTGCCCGTCAGGCCGGCGCCACCGGCGGGGTGTCGGTGTCGAGGAACCGGCCGACGGTGGAGCGGAACTCGCGCCACCCGGACCGCTCGCCGGCCAGCGCCCGCCGGCCCTCGTCGGTGAGTTGGTACGTCCGCCGTTCCCGCCCGTTGACGGTGCTCCAGGTGCTGGCCACGTGGCCGGCCCGCTCCAGCCGGCGCAGCGCGGGATAGATGGTGCCGGTCGGCAGGTCGAGCTGCCCGTCGCTGCGGTTGCGCAGCGCCTCGATGATCGCGTAGCCGTGCAGCGAACCCTGCTCGAGCACCGCGAGCAGCAGCGCGTCGAGGTGTCCGTGCAGCGCCTGGGCCTTCATGTGTAGCAACGCTACTTGTCGGCCGCCCGCTCCGCCACCGGGGTGCGGGCACCGGTCTCCCGGAGACGCCCACTAGGGTATGTGCCCAGAGTCACTCGCCGGCGGCGGACGCCGGCGGGCAACCCGAAGCACACGGAGGTCAGCGTGGCCCGCCAGTCGCCCCAACGGCCCGACGCCGACGAGCCCGAGCTCGACGACGCCGACGCCCCGGCCGAGTCCGGCACCGCAACCGTCTCGGCCGAGGCCGCCCGCGCCCTCTGGGACGAGCTGCGCATCGACCCGGTGGAGATCGCGCTGCCCGCCGGCACGGGCTACACCCTGCGGGCCTACCGGCCGGCGCGGGAGCTGACCCCGACCGACGTCACCGAGCGCGACCAGGACGACCCGTTCCTGGCCCGCCGCCAGGTCACGGAGGAGGACGACGATGACGACGACGAGGCCGTCGTCATCCTCGACGAGGAGGTCGCCCAGGAGTTCGCCGAGAGCGACGACGAGGAGGCCAAGGGCCGCCGCCGCGACGCGACCGACGACGAGGACGCCGAGACCGCCGCCGAGGACGACGAGGACGAGGCGGGCGACGAGGAGGTGCCGGTCTTCCTCACCCACCGTGGGAAGCTGCTGCTCTTCAAGACGCCCGAGTCGCTTGTCAGCTTCATCCGCTCCGGGGCGCCGAACGACCTGTCTCAACTGGACAGCTGGAATGAACTGTCCGAACGGGTGGAGCCGGCCGACATCGCGCCGCTCGACGAGGACGTCTACGAGCTCGACCTGGTGGTGGAGAACCTCCGCGGCGGGCACGACACCTGGGACTGGACGCTGCTCATCGAGGCCGGCGAGGTGGCCCGTGACCTGGCGTACGCGCTGCGGCTGCCCGCGGTGCTGGACATGCTCTCCGCCGGCTCCAGCCTCGACGACCTGGACGAGGCGCTGCGCGCCTCGGTCGACGGCGGCGTCGGCGGGTTCTTCGGTCGGCGCCGACTGAGGAAAATCGGGGCACAAACCGCAAGTCTGGGTTGGCGCACCATTGTCGGGAAGATCTCTGCGACCGTGGACTGGCGCGACTGACCCTTTACGGGGAGCATCAGTCTCTGGCAGTGAAAGCCTTGTGTCCCGGGAGGAGGACGACGCCGTGGCGCTCGTGCGCGTGTACTGCGGTCTGGCCTCGGCGGATCCGGCCGACCGACCGGTCTCGGCCGGTTCGACGCTGACGTCCGCTGTGGTCGACGACGCAGGCCGTCTGCTGCATGTCTGCGAGATCGGCGACGACCCCGCTGGCTACGCCCAGCTGGTCGCGCTGCTCGTGGAGCGGTCGGGCGGGCCGAGCGGTGCGGCCATCGCCGCCGACAGCGACGACCACACGGTCACCTCGCTGCTCAGCGCCGCCGGGCGTCCACTGGCGATCGCCGACGACGACTCCGTCGACGACTTCGCCGAGCGCTTCGCCGACGACGACTCCCTGGAGGAGATGCAGTCGCCCCCGGCCGAGCGGCGCGCCGTCGGCCTGGCCCGCGCCCTGCAGGCCGGCGCCCTCTCCGCCGTCACCCTCCCGGCCCCCCGGGACCTCGCCGGCTACAAGCAGGTCCTCGCCGCCCACGCCGCCCTGGCCAGCGGCCGGCACTCCGCCGCCGTCGCGCTGCGGGAGGTGCTCCGCGAGCTCTACCCGGCCGCGTTGCGGGCGTACCCGGACCCGGCCGAGCCGGTCTCGCTGGCCGTGCTGGACGCCCTGCCCGAGCCCGGCATGCTGAGCGGCACCGCGGGCCTCGGCGACGACGCCCCGGCCCCCGCCGAGGCGGTCACGGCGCGGCTCGCCGCCAACGGGGTCGCCGACGCCGACGAGCTCACCTCAGCGGTGACCGCCCTGCGGGTGGCCATCAGCGAGACGCCCCGACGCGCCACCGTCAACCGCGCCCTCACCTCCGCCGTGGCGGAGACCGTGCGACAGGCGGTCGCCTCCGTCCGGGCCTGCGACGCCGGCTGCCAGGCACTGGTGGGCGCGCTCAACGACCGGGTCGGCACGCCCGCCACCCCGGCCCCCGGCCGCCGCACCGCGATCCGGCACGGCGAACCGCTCGGCGACGCACCCGGCCTCGCCCCCACCGGCGGTGCCCTGTCCGGCCTCACCCCCGCCGGCAACGGCCTGCGCGCCCTCCGGCCCGCCGAGCCCGAGCCCGCCCCGGGCGGCGGCCGCCGCAGCCGGCCCGAGCCCGCCTCCGGCCCGACGCCACCCCCGGCCCCCCGGCCGCTCGGCCCACCGCCGGTCGCGCCGGCCCCCGTCAGCCCGCCGCCGGTCGCGCCGACGCCGATGACGCCGGCCGCGGTCGCCGGTCCCCCGGTCTCCGCGCCCCCGACGCGCCCCGGGTCGCTGCCCAGCCGGATCGACGGCCCGACCAACCGCCCGGTCTCCGCGCCGCCGCCTCCGCCGCCGGGCATCACCCCGATCGCGCCGGCGCAGCGCGGCACGGTGCCACCGGCCGAGGCGGGAGAGCCGTTCCGCCCCACCCTGACCACGGCGGCGATCCAGAGCGCCCGCGCGGAGCGCCAGCGCACCGTGATCCCGCCCCGCCCGAAGACCAACGGCGAGCCGGCCACGCCCACGGGCGGCTTCAGCGCCACCGACCTCAGCGTTCCCGTGCCCACGCCACGCCCCGGCCAGGAACCCGCCTCCCCGGCCGCCCGGGCGGAGTCCGCTCCCCCCGGCTCCCGGGCGAACTGGCCGCTGGTCAACAACCCGGAGGACCCGGCCGACAGTTCCGCCAAGAACCCTGTCGTCGGCTCCTACGGCGACCGCGGCGGGCGCGGCGTCGACGCCCCGACCGATCCGGGGGCGGAGCGCCGGGTCACCCCGCCCTGGCTGGCCGACGACCTGCCCCAGGAGCCGCCGGTGCTGCGGCTGGTCGAGCCCCCGCCGCTGGCGGACCGCGCGCTGCGCGACGGAACGGGCCCGGCCGCCGACGCCCAGCCCGAGACGCCCCCGCTGCGGCTTGTCGACCGCGAGGAGGCCGCCCGCAACGGCCGGCCCGCCCCCCGCGAGGAGCGGCCGCCGACCGAGTACCGGCCGGCGCCCCGCGACGAGCGGCCGGCAGCCGAATACCGACCGGCACTCCGCGACGAGCGGCCCGCACTCCGCGACGAGCGACCGGCGCCCCGCGACGAGCGGCCGGCAGCCGAGTACCGGCCGGCACCGCGTGACGAGCGGCCGGCGGCCGAGTACCGCCCGGCGCCCCCGATGGAGCGCCGCCCGCCGCCCGTGTCCGACGAGGGCGACGGCGACCTGCTGATCTTCGCCCAGGCCAAGTCCGCCTGGTTCGTGGGGCACGACGACGAGGCCGACCTGGAGTGGTCGACCACGGCCGACACCGGCTGGCAGGCGGCCGAGCAGGCCGCCCGCCCGGCGGTCGGCGCCGAGACCCCGGCGGGGCTGCCGAAGCGGGTCCCCCAGGCCAACCTCGTCCCCGGCTCACCGCTGCGGGACGAGCGACCCCTGCGGATCGTCCGCGACGCGGCGAGCCTCGCCGAGAACACCACCGGCTACTTCCGCGGCTGGCGCCGTGGACAGGAGATCGGCGGGTTCGCGGTCGGCGGCCGACCCGGCCGGGAGGCCGCCGGCGGCTGGGACTTCACCCGCGACACGGGCGACCGCGACGACGACCGGGAATACGAGTACCGCTCCGCCGGCTACCGTTCCTGACCGCCGGGAAACCGCCTCCCACCTGCGTGTTCCTGCCCACACCCGGATAATTTGACGCCACGTCGCGGCGGCCGGGAGCATACCGGCGGAACAGCCGGCGGCAGGGGTCGCCGGGTGGGAAGGCGACTCATGGCGACATCGGCGAACGGCCCCTCCGTGTTCACCCGTCGGGGGCTGCTGGCCGCGACGGCCGGCACGCTCCTGCTCAGCGCCTGCGGGCGCGGCGAGGCGGGCGAGGGCGATCGCGCCACGGCGGTCGCGCCGGGCGGTCAGGAACTGCTGGTCGGGGTCAGCCTGGAGCTGACCGGTCCCGGCGCCGCGCTCGGCGTCCTCCAGCAGCGGGCGCTGGAGATCACCCTCGAATCGCTGAACGCCAAGGGCGTACCGATCGGCAACCTCCGCCGCGCCGTACGGCTGGAGGTGCGGGACAACGCCGGCAACCCCGCGCTGGCGGCCCGGCAGGCCACCGCGCTGGCCCGCGACGGCGGCGTGCACGCCCTGGTCGGCGGCACCCTGGCCGAGACCTCGATGGCCCTGGCCGGGGTGGCGCAGAAGGAGCGGGTGCCGTTCCTCTCACTCGCCTTCGGCGACGGGATCGTGCTGCCGCTGGCGCAGCGGACGTACGTCTTCAAGATGACCCCGGACGCCGGCGACATGGCCCGACGGCTCGCCCGGCTCATCGCCTCGCAGCGGCTCTCCCGGGTGGCGCTGCTGGCCGCGGACGGCCTGCACGGCGACTCCGGCGTACGGGCCATGACAGGGGCCCTGCGGACGGCCGGGGTGGCCCTGGGCACCGCCACCCGGCTGCCCCGCACCGGCGCGGACCTCCGCCGGGCGGCCCGCGCGGCGACGGGCTCGCGCCCCGACGGGGTGGTGGTCTGGGCGACCGCCCCGGACTCGGCCGCCGCGGTCGGGGCGCTGCGCCGGGCCGGCTACGACGGACCGGTGTTCCTCGACGCGGGCGGGGTCGCCGAGCAGACCCTGGAGGGCGGGAACGCGGCCCTCCTGGAGGGCGCGTACGCCGTCCACCCGACCTCGCTGGGCGGAGCGATGCTCGCCAACACCACCATGTCGGCGCTGGACCGCAAGGAGTTCGTCTACCGCTACGTTCAGCTGCACGGCGGGTTCAGCGGCTTCGCCCCGTACGCGTCCGACGCGGTGCAGCTGATCGCCGACGCGGCGCGGCTGTCCACCAGCGTCGACCGTGGACGGATCCGGGCGTTCCTGCAGAACCAGGTCACCGAGGGGATGGCGGGGATGTACTCCTTCACCCCCATCCGGCACGGCGGCATGGACCAGGGCTCGCTGGGCGTCTACACCGTCAGCGCGGGTGCCTGGACGCGGGTCTCCTGACCTGGCCCCACCGGGGCGCGGGCAGCGACGAGCGCCCGGTGGCGGCCGAGGCCGTCACCGGGCGCGTCGCGGCGATCAGGCCGGCGCCACGGCGCGCGAGCGCCGCATGGTCAGCACGTACTCGACCAGCGAGATCAGCACGTGCTTCGTCGACTCCCGGTTACGGGCGTCGCAGGCCACCACCGGCACGTCGCCGGGGATCGCGAGCGCGTCCCGGACGTCCTGCGGGTCGTGGTACTGCATCCCGTCGAAGCAGTTGATGGCCACCAGGTACGGCAGCCGCCGGTGCTCGAAGAAGTCGATCGCCGCGAAGCAGTCGGCCAGCCGGCGGGTGTCCACCAGCACGACCGCGCCGATCGCACCGCGGACCAACTCGTCCCACATGAACCAGAACCGGGTCTGCCCCGGCGTACCGAACAGGTACAGGATCAGGTCACGGTCGATCGAGATGCGGCCGAAGTCCATCGCCACCGTGGTCGTCGTCTTGCCCGGCACCTGCCGGGTGTCGTCGACGCCCACGCCGGCGGAGGTCATGATGGCCTCGGTCGTCAGCGGCGTGATCTCCGAGACCGAGCCGACCAGCGTCGTCTTGCCGACGCCGAATCCACCGGCGATAACGATCTTCGCCGACGTCACGCGCCCACTCGGGGTCGGCGGGCGGTGCGACATGTCAGAGCCTGCGAAGTCCACTCAGCACCCTCTCCAGCAGTTCAGTGCCCACCGCGTCGTCCGAGTCGTCCAGGATGGTCGGCTCGTGGACCGCGACCAGGCCGTCCGTCGCCATGTCGGCGATGAGCACCCGGGCCACACCGAGCGGGAGCTGCATGCGCGCCGCGATCTCGGCGAGCGACTGCACACGTCCATCACACAGCGCAGCGATGTACTGGTGCTCGCGGCCCTGAGCGCCGTTGCCATTGGCAGCGGCGCGGCCGCGCACCGTCGTCTCGACGAGCGCCTCCAGCGCGATGTCGAGGCGGGGGCGGGTACGACCACGGGTAACGGCGTATGGACGGACCAACGCTCCGGTCGGTTCGTCACGATCGGCCATGTCGCCGCTCACCTCCCTCGCACCCGGCACCGGCTCCGGATGGAGCCGTCGTCGTTGTCGTTGTCACCCCGCCGACCTCACGGGTCAACGGGTCGTCAGCCCAGCATTCCCGCAGCCGCGCGTGGCTGCGGGGTCAACGCGTCGCCCACCCGGTCGACCAGCAGGGCCATCTCGTAGCCCACCTGTCCCACGTCGCTGCTGCGGGCGGCGAGCACCGCGAACGACGACCCGTCCGAGATGGACATCAGGAACAGGAAGCCATTGTCCATCTCCACCACTGTCTGCAGCACCGCGCCTCCCTCGAAGCAGCGGGCCGCGCCCTGGGTGAGGCTGACCAGGCCGGACGCGATCGCGGCCAGCTGATCGGCCCGGTCCCGCGGGAGGTCCCGTGACGACGCGAGGAGCAGTCCGTCCGCGGAGACGGCGACCGCGTGCGCGACACCGGGTACCCGATCGGCGAAGTTGGCCAGCAGCCAACCGAGATCCTGCGTAGTTGTCATCGTTCTTGCTCCTTCTGCCCGCTCCCGGCCATCGGGCCTGAGCCAGACTGCGAGGATTGCTGCCCTCCCGGAGTCGCCTCCGGGCTGGTCGGGTTGCTGTCCGACGGGTTCGTACGCCCCCGCTGCACGCCCCGATGGTAGGCCGAAAGCAGGCCTCGGACACCCTCCGGCGTACGCCGCTGCACCGCGGGGGCGGGCTTCTCCACCGCGCCGGGCACCAGTTGCGCCATCGGGGTGCGCTTGGGTAGACCGGTCGAGGTGGTCGCCGCGACGGGCACCTCGGTCGCCGCCGAGGCGGCGCGCCACCCGTCGTCGGCCGCGGTCTGCCAACCACCGGTCTGTTGCGAGGAGCGGCGGTGACCGAAGCTGTCGGCGAAGCCGGGGCGGGCACCCCCGTTGGCCGTCGGTCCGTTCTCGCGCGGCGCTCCTCCGGCCGCCGGAGTGTCTGCCATCGGTGCGTTACCTGTCGTCCCGGGTGGTGTCGGCTGCACGGCCCGACCGCTGGCGTCGACCCGGGCGAACTGCTGGGTCGGTGCACCGTTGGTCGGCGTCTTCTCGGCGGCCGGCGCCGCCTCATCCGGCCCCGGGCGGCGGGTACGGAACCAGGCCGACTCGAGCTCCCGGAAGATCGGCAGCTCCATCGTCTCGTCCGCGTACCGCTGCGGGGTCTGGGCCGGCGGCGTGGTCGGCCGCGCCTGCGGGACGGCCGGTGCCGACCGCTCCGCCGGCGCGGGAGCCTGGGCCGGCGCGCCGGAGCGCGGCACCCGCGGCAGTTCGGTCGTCATGTCCAGCGCGGCGGCCAGCCGCTCGGGCACCGGCGGGGTCGCCACGTCCCGGTCGGCACCGGCGACCGGCGGCCAGGCGGGCGGCGCCGGCGTGCCGGGGGCCGGGCGCTGCGGCAGCGGGCCGGTCGACGGCGGCGAGTACGGCGGGCCGGAGTACGGCGCGGCCGAGACCGGCGGGCCGGAGTACGGGTGGCCGGAGACGGGTGACGCCGAGACCGGCATGCCGGAGACCGGCGGGCCGGACACCGGCGGCGCGGAGTAGGGAACCGGCGGGGTCGACACCGGCGGGCCCGCGTAGGGCACGGGCGGCGCGGAGACCGGCGGGACGGAGTACGGCCGGGCCTCGGGGCTGCTGGGCAGCTGCCGGGGGACGGCCTGCTGCTGGCCCGTGGCGTCCTGGTCGTCGGTCGACCGGCGCTGCGGCAGCGCGTCGATCGGCTCGCCGTTCGACGTGCGCGGCCGGAATGCCTCGCCGCCGTTGAAGCCGCTGGCGCCGGTCAGGTCCGACCAGGCCGGCATGGACCGCGTCGAGCCGGCCGAGGCCGGCGTGCCGGCCCCGTTGCGCGGCGCCGGATCGAACGGCCGGCCGCCCAGGGTGACCTGGTTGCCGGACTCGCCGGGGCGCTGCGTGGGCATCGGGTTGGCCGGGCCGTTGCCGAGCGCCGGCAGCGCGCCGAAGGCGGGGGCCGGGCCGTGCGACTGCGGGCCGGGCGCCGGCAGCGCGGGCGACGACTGCGGGCGGCCGGAGAGCGCCCGGGGCACGAGCACCGAGGTCGGCATGACCACCTCGGCGACGGTCCCCCGGTCGGTGCCCGGACGCAGCTCGACCTTGACGCCGTGCCGGGACGCCAGCCGGGCGACCACGACCAGGCCCATCATCCGCGAGACGGCCACATCGACCTGCGGCGGCGTGGCGAGCCGCTCGTTGAGGTCGTGGAGCTGGTCAGGGCTGATCCCGATGCCCCGGTCCTCCACGTAGAGCGACGCGCGGTCGCCGACGCGCCGGGCCTCCACCATGACGTGCGAGTCCGGCGGCGAGAAGGCGGTGGCGTTGTCGAACAGCTCGGCGACCAGGTGGACCAGGTCGTTGACGGCGTGCGCCGCGACCTCGATGTCCCGGTCGATCACCCCGAACTCGATCCGGGTGTAGTGCTCGACCTCGGACTGGGCCGCCCGGAGCACGTCGATCAGCGCGGCCGGCTGCCGCTGCACGCGGGTGGAGTCGGCGCCGGCGAGCACCAGGAGGTTCTCGTCGTTACGGCGCATCCGGGTCGCCAGGTGGTCGAGCTGGAACAGCTCGGCCAGCCGGTCCGGGTCCTCCTCGCCGCGCTCCAGCCGGTCGAGGTGACCGATCAGGCGGTCGACCAGGATCTGCGAGCGGCGGGCCAGGTTGACGAACATCGTCGCGACGGACGCGCGCAGCGCGGCCTGCTCGGCGGCGGTGCGGACGGCCTCCAGGTGGACCGCGTTGAACGCCTCGGTCACCTGGCCGAACTCGTCCTTGCTGCGCACCGGCAGCGGCTCGGCGATCTGGTTGGCGAGCTGCACCGGGGAGAGCTGGCCGGTCACCTTGGGGTCGCGCAGCCGGGCCACGGCCTGGGGCAGGCCGTACTGGGCGATGGAGAGTGCGCCCTGGCGCAGGTCGCGCAGGGAGCGGGCCATCGAGCGGGCGACCAGGTAGGCGAAGAGGATCGCCAGGAGCAGCATGCTGAGCAGCAGGCCGGTCTCCAGGAACACCTGGCGCTGCACGTCGGAGCGGAGGTTCTCCGCGCCCGCGACGACCTCGCGGTCGATCTTCGCCTCGACCGTACGGATCAGCTTGGCGTTGGCCACCATCGCCGCGTCCCACTGGTCGGCGTCGAACGGGGCGCCGGTCAGGGTGTCGGCGGTGGTGATGCCGTTGAGCCAACTGTTGTAGGTGTTCGCCTCGCGCAGGTCGGGGCCGGCGACCACCTGGGCGTAGTACTCCTGCTCGGGCTGGCTGGCCACCACCTGGAAGCTCTGCAGCCACTGGCTGGAGCCGGTGCTGGTGGCGATGTACTCGTTGCGCAGGTTCGGGGTGAGCCGCTGTTGGATGAACGCCCGGTGCACCACGTCGCGGCGGCGGGAGAGGAACTCCTTGTTCCGGGCGGTGGCGGTCGATGCGCGCATCTTGTCGCTGAGCTCGTTGTCGCCGGCGAGCTGGGTGGCCGAGTCGCGGATGCTGATCAGGTCGTCGATCAGGCCGTCGTAGGCCTGCATGGCCGGGACGAGCCCGAGCTTGCCGTTGAAGACCTGGCTGCGGGTGCCGGGCAGGTCGGTCAGGGTCTGGTCGATCTCGCCCAGCAGGCCGTCGAGGTTGGCCGGGAGGTCCTCGACCTCGGCCCGCTGCTGGGAGTACCGCCCCTTGGCCTCGTCGACCTGCTTGTTGGCCTGCTCGTACGCCTGCTTGTAGCGGGCGTTGTCCTGGCCGCGCGGGACGCCCAGCAGGCGCAGCGCGTTGGTCCGCTCGTTCTGGAGGTCGTCGACCAGGTCGCCCGAGTAGCCGACGAGGTTGGCCAGGTCGCCGGCCCGGTTGGCGTTGTTGAGGGTCTCCAGGTGGTCGACCAGACCGCTGGTGCCCACGACCACCGTGGCGATGGTCGGCACGATCATGATGAGGCCGAGCTTGGACCAGATCGGCATGTCGCGGAACCGACCGGCCGGCCGGCGCAGACGCGACAGGAAGGAGCCCGCCGGCTTTGGCCGTTTGCTCACGTCACCGCCCTCGCGATTTCTGGATCCGCATTGCCCCTGGACAAGGACCAGCGGCCGACCCTGCGGGCCGGACCATCCGAGATTCCATCACGCTACCTGCCAAAGAGAAAGCCCAGGTTGGCCGCAGCCAGCGGTGTGATGAGATGTTGATGCAATTTGATAGCAATCCGTCTGGCCGGAGTCACTGAAAGTAATGAAGCAGCCTCATCGCGTTGTCCTGCTCGCCGGTCCTTCCGGGTCCGGAAAGTCGTACATAGCGCAGCGAACCGGTCTTCCGGTGCTCTGCCTGGACGACTTCTACAAGAACGGTGACGACCCTACGTTGCCGCGACGAAACGGCCTGGTGGATTGGGAGTCCCCCCGCTCCTGGGACGCTGCGGCGGCCGTGGAGACGATTGCCCGACTGGCCAGGGAGGGCAAGGCCGATGTGCCGGTTTATGCGATCGGTGCGGACCGTCGGGTGTCCACCCGGCCATTCGAGGTCGCCGGTTCGCCACTTTTCGTGGCCGAAGGGATCTTCGCTGCCGAGATCGTCGAGGAGTGCCGCCGGAGAGGGGTCCTGGCCGGGGCTTACGCCCTGCGGCGCCCCCGGGGGGCGACCTTCGTCCGCCGGCTGGCGCGCGACCTCGCCGAGCAGCGCAAGGCGCCCGGGGTGCTGGTGCGCCGCGGCCTGGCGCTGCTGCGCGCCGAGCCGGCGGTGCTGCGGCGGCAGACCGGCCTGGGCGCCGAAGCGGCCCGGGCGGGCGAGGTGCTGCGCGCGGTGGCCGGCCTGCTCGCCGGCCACCCGCACCGCACCTGACCGGGCCGCCGGAACGCGGCGGCCCGCCGTGGTCAGCCCAGCAGCTTGCCGTACGCGGGCTTGATCACCTCATCGATGATCTTCAGCCGCTCGTCGAACGGGATGAAGGCGCTCTTCATGGCGTTGATGGTGAACCACTGGAGCTCCTTCCAGCCGTAGCCGAAGGCGTCCACCAGCAGGGCCATCTCCCGGGACATCGACGTGCCGCTCATCAGCCGGTTGTCGGTGTTCACCGTCGCCCGGAACCGCAGGTCCCGCAGCAGCCCGATCGGGTGCTCGGCGATCGAGGGAGCGGCGCCGGTCTGCACGTTCGAGGACGGGCACAGCTCCAGCGGGATCCGCTTGTCCCGCACGTACGCGGCCAGCCGGCCGAGCACGGGCTCCGGGCCGGGCGTGATGTCGTCCACGATCCGCACCCCGTGGCCGAGCCGGTCCGCCCCGCACCACTGGATCGCCTGCCAGATCGACGGCAGGCCGAACGCCTCGCCGGCGTGGATGGTGAAGTGGAAGTTCTCCCGCTGGAGGTACTCGAAGGCGTCCAGGTGCCGGGTGGGCGGGAAGCCCGCCTCGGCGCCGGCGATGTCGAAGCCGACCACCCCGGCGTCCCGGTGCCGGACGGCCAGCTCGGCGATCTCCTGCGACCGGGCGGCGTGCCGCATCGCGGTGAGCAGCGTGCCGACCCGGATCTGCCGGCCCTCCTCGGCGGCCAGCGCGGTGCCCTCGACGAAGCCGGCCAGCACCGCCTCGACCACCTCGTCCAGGGTGAGGTCCCGCTCCAGGTGCTGCTCGGGGGCGAACCGCACCTCGGCGTAGACCACCCCGTCGGCGGCCAGGTCCTGGGCGCACTCCCGGGCCACCCGGCGCAGCGCCGACGCGGTCTGCATGACGGCGACGGTGTGCGCGAACGTCTCGAGGTAGCGCTCCAGGGAGCCGGAGTCGGCCGCCTCGACGAACCAGCGGCCGAGCGCCTCGGGGTCGGTGGTGGGCAGTTCGTGCCCCACCTCGGCGGCCAGTTCGACGATCGTCGCCGGCCGCAGGCCGCCGTCGAGGTGATCGTGCAGCAGCGCCTTCGGGACCTTGACGATGTCCTCGTAACGGATTGTCGCGACCATGCTCAGACCCTAGTCGGCCGCACGGGAAGCGGCCGACGGGACCGGCCGGGATCCGGTCAGGGACGCCAGCCGTACAGCCGCTCGACGGTGAGCCGGAGCACCAGCCGGCCGTCGGCGACCATGGCCGCCCGGTAGTCCGCCCAGTCGGGGTGCTCGCCGCGGATGCGCCGGTAGACCTCGACCAGCTCCTCGACGGTGGCGTCACCGGGCGCCGCCGCGGGCGGGGTGAGCGTGACCACGCCCTCCGCGACCGCGTAGGCCCCGCCGTCGGCGGTGGTGACGTGCAGGCTGGCCCGCGGGTCGCGGCGCAGGTTGCGTACCTTGGCCCGGCCGTCGGTGGTGGAGCAGCGGATCAGGCCGGGCTCGGCGAGGAAGTCGAGGTTGGACAGCTGGGGCCGGCCGTCGCGGCGCAGGGTCACCAGCACGCCCCGGCCGCGCTCGCCGAACAGCTCCCACAGCCGGGCGGTCACGCCGTCACCCGCAGCGGGGCGAGGGCGGCGGTGAGCCGGGCCAGCTCGTCGAGCAGCACCGTGGCGGCGGCGTCGCGCTCCGGGTCCGGCACGAGCTCCCCCGTGTCGTCGAGCGCCTGCCGCAGGAACACGGTCACCGCCTCGTTGGCCGGCATCATCTTGAGGGTGGTCACCACCTGTTTGATCATCTGGACCGCGCGCAGGCCGCCGGAGGTCATGCCGTAGCTGACGAAGCCGACCGGCTTGTACTGCCACTCCGTGTAGAGGTAGTCGATCGCGTTCTTCAACGGCGCGCTGAAGCCGTAGTTGTACTCCGGCATGACGAAGACGAAGGCGTCGGAGGCGGCGACGGTGGCGCTCCACTTTCGGGTGTGCTCGTGCAGGTAGCGACCCTCGGAGGGGTGGTGCGGCTCGTCGTGGAAGGGCAGGCCCACCTCGGCGAGGTCGACGAGGCGTACGTCGTCGAAGGCGTCGTACGCGGCGGCGAGGGTGGTGAACCAGTCGCCGATCCGGCGGCCCACGCGGCCGGGCCGGGTGCTGGCGACGATGACGGTCAGGCGGGGCATGGCGAGGTCGCTCCTGTGGTGACGGGCCGGCCCGGGGCCGGCACGGTGAACTTCGGGATGAGGTGCTCCGCCAGCGGGCCGATGCTGACGGCGAAGAGGAGGGTCCCGGGGCCGACGGTGCCGCCGAGCGCCCAGCCGAGGGCGAGCACGCCGAGCTCGATGGCCGTGCGTACCCGCCCGATCGGCAGGCCGCGGGCGGCCAGCCCGGTCATCAGGCCGTCGCGCGGCCCGGGACCGAGGCGGGCCCCGAGGTAGAGGGCCGTGGCGAGCCCGTTGAGCAGGATGCCGACGACCAGCAGGCCGACCCGGCCGGCGACCGCGGCCACGGGCGGCAGGACGGCGAGCGCGACGTCGGCCGCGACGCCGACCACCACCGCGTTCGCGATGGTGCCGACGCCGGGGCGCTGCCGGAGCGGGATCCAGAGCAGCAGCACGGCGAGGGCGACCAGGTTCACCACCTGTCCGAGGGGGAGCCCGGTCCGCGCGGCGAGGCCCTGGTGCAGCACGTCCCAGGACGCGAGGCCCAGGTCGGCGCGGACCAGCAGGGCCACGCTGACGCCGAACAGCACGAGGCCGCCCAGCAGGCGGGCCAGCCGGCCCGGCAATCTGGTTGACATGTCACTCACCCTAGGAGGCGAGTTGATGACATGTCAACCAGATGGCTAGGATGATCGGCATGGCACAACCACGCTGGCTGGACGAGCGCGAGCAGAGCGCCTGGCGGGGCTATCGGCGGATGCGCCGCCTGCTCGACCTGGAGCTGGCCCGCGAGCTGATGCGCGACGCCGGGCTCTCCGAGCCCGACTACGACGTGCTCTCCGACCTCTCGGAGACACCCGACCAGCGGCTGCGGCTCAGCGAGCTGGCCGACCGGATGCTCTGGTCGCGCAGCCGGCTCTCCCACCACCTCACCCGCATGCAGCAGCGCGGCCTCGTCGCCCGCGAGGAGTGCGCCTCGGACGGGCGCGGCGCGGTCGTCGTACTCACCGCCGAGGGCCGGCGCGCCATCGAGGCAGCCGCCCCCGGCCACGTGGCGGCCGTCCGTCGGCACCTCATCGACCTGCTGACCCCCGACGAGGTCGCCGCGCTGGACGCGCTCACCCACCGGGTGGTCGACCACCTCACCCGACCCGGAGAATGAGCCGGTGGACCCCCGCATCGTGGACCGGCTCCGCTGCCCGGTCTGCGCCGAGCCGCTGACCGAAATCGCCACCGGCGGCGCCCGCGCGCTGCGCTGCCCGCGCCGGCACAGCTTCGACCTGGCCCGCCAGGGCTACGTCAACCTGCTCGCCGGCCGCGCCCCGCACGCCGGGGACACCGCCGAGATGGTGGCCGCCCGCGCCGACTTCCTCGCCGCCGGCCACTACGACCCCATCTCGGCCGCCCTCGCCGCCGCCGCGGCCCAGGCCGTACGGCACGTCGCCGAGGCGCGCGCCGACGTGGCGTACCCCCTGGTGGTGGACGCCGGGGCGGGGACGGGCCGGCACCTCGCGGCGGTGCTGGCGGCGCTGCCGGACGCGGCGGGTCTCGCCCTCGACGTGTCGAAGCCGGCGCTGCGCCGGGCCGCCCGGGCGCACCCGCGCGCGGCGGCGGCGCTCGCCGACACCTGGCAGCGACTGCCCCTGGCCGACGCCGGCACGGCCGTGCTGCTGAACGTCTTCGCGCCGCGCAACGGCGCGGAGTTCCACCGGGTCCTCGACCCGGCCGGCGCGCTGCTGGTGGTCACGCCGGCCGAGGACCACCTCACCGAACTGGTCGGCGCCCTCGGCCTGCTGCGGGTGGACCCGGCCAAGGCCGACCGGGTCGCCGAGAGCCTGGGCGGGCACTTCACCCCGGGGGCGTCCACCCTGCACCGGCGGGAGCTGGCGCTGACCGGCCCGGAGGTCGCGACGCTGGTCGGGATGGGCCCCAGCGCCTGGCACACCGACCCGGCCGGGCTCGCCGCCCGGGTCGCCGCCCTCACCGAGCCGGTCCGGGTGACCGTCGCGGTACGCCTCACCACCTGGCACCCGACTCAGGTGTAAGGCAGGCCCGCGTCAGGTGGAGAGGTCGACCTCTTCCCAGCCGGGGGGCTCGTCGTGGTACGGCCCGCGCAGCATCACCGCCCACTCCAGGGCCCACCGGCGCTGGCCGATGGCGTTCGCGTCCACCAGCCCCGGCGGCGTACGGCCGGCCCGTTCCGTCTCCAGGTAGGCCCAGTCCAGGCAGTAGTGCAGGTCCAGCAGGGCGGCCGCGTCGGCGGGGTGCTGCGGGGCGGTGAGGATCCGGGCCCGCCAGTGGCCGAAGGTCTCCCCGTCGTGGATGTGCGGCATCCGCTCGACCAGCCGCTCGTCGACCGGCAGCGTCGGGTCGAGCTGCTTGGTCAGGCCGAGCACCCAGGCCAGCGCGAAGAGCGCGTCGTGGTGCAGCACGAACGACCGGTGGTCGCCCTTGCCACCGGTCACGAACTGGAACTCCGGCGGCGTGACCATCTCGACCAGGTGCGAGGCGAGCAGCCAGCTCATCGCCGACTGCGGCGGCATCCCGAAGCAGCGGGCCAGGATCAGGTGCAGCACCGCGATGCGGGCCTCGATCTCCACGGTGGGACGGAGCTCGATCTGGTCGCCGGGCTCCCACACGAGCGGGAACTGGGCGGGCGGCAGCGGGAGGCCCAGCCGGGACAGCTCGTCCAGGCTCGCCTCACGCACCTCCCGTGGATCGGGGGCAGGTACGGTCACGGCGAAAGTTCCTGTCTGCTCGCGACGACTCGGCGCCGGTTGTCCCCCCTGGCCAGGGAGGATAGCGGTCCGAGCGGGCCGGCACCATGCCGCCCCGGGGACCGCCGCGCTCAGCCGATCCGCTCGATGACCAGCGGCGTCGCGGCGGGCGCGGTCGGCGCGATCCGTACCGCCCGCGCGGCGTCGTCCCGGGCCGCCGGGATCCGGGCGGCGTCCTCCGCCCGCAGTTCGAAGAGGACGTCGCCCGCCCGCACCGGGTCGCCCGGACGCCGGTGCAGCACGACCCCCGCCGGCACGCTGACCGGGTCCTCCTTGCGGGCCCGCCCGGCGCCGAGCCGCCAGGCCGCCACCCCCATGTCGTACGCGTCGATCGCCGCGACGAAGCCGTCCGTGTCCGCGCGCACCACCTCGACCTCGTTCGCGGTCGGCATCGGGGCGTCCGGGTCGCCGCCCTGGGCGCGGATCATCGCCCGCCAGGAATCCATCGCCCGGCCGTCGCGCAGGGCCGCCGCCGGGTCGACGTCCGGCAGCCCGGCCGCGTCGAGCATCTCGCGGGCCAGCGCCAGGGTCAGCTCGACCACGTCGGCGGGACCGCCCCCGGCGAGCACCTCGACGGACTCGGTCACCTCGACGGCATTGCCGATGGCCAGGCCCAGCGGGGTGGACATGTCGGTGAGCAGGGCGACGGTCCGTACGCCGTGCGCGCCGCCCAGCTCGACCATCGTCCGGGCCAGCTCGCGGGCCTGCTCGACGGACTTCATGAACGCGCCCGAGCCGACCTTCACGTCGAGCACCAGCGCGCCGGTGCCCTCCGCGATCTTCTTGCTCATGATCGAGCTGGCGATCAGCGGGATGGCCTCGACGGTCCCGGTCACGTCGCGCAGCGCGTACAGCTTGCGGTCGGCGGGCGCGAGCCCCGCGCCGGCCGCGCAGATCACCGCGCCGACGTCCCGGAGCTGGGCGGTGAACTCGTCGTTGCCCAGCGCGGCCCGCCAGCCCGGGATCGACTCCAGCTTGTCCAGCGTGCCGCCGGTGTGCCCGAGGCCCCGGCCGCTGAGCTGCGGCACGGCGGCGCCACACGCGGCGACCAGCGGGGTGAGCGGCAGGGTGATCTTGTCACCGACGCCGCCGGTGGAGTGCTTGTCGACGGTCGGCCGGTCGACGGCGGAGAGGTCGAGCCGCTCCCCGCTGGCGATCATCGCGGCGGTCCACCGGGCGATCTCCGGCCCGGTCATGCCGCGTAGCAGGATCGCCATGGCCAGCGCCGACATCTGCTCGTCGGCGACCACCCCCCGGGTGTACGCGTCCACCACCCAGTCGATCTGCGCGTCGGAGAGCACCCCCCCGTCCCGCTTGACCCGAATGACGTCAACCGCCGTGAAAGCACTCATCACAAAAGATCTTCCTAGTCGTATGCAGATACCGGCACGCGGACCGCGACCACCGAGGGATCGGGCCGACCGTGCCCGGCGGAGGGATCAAGCCTGACCGCCCGGAGCCGGGCACGGTCGGCCCGATCCCCAAAGCTCAACCCCAGCGAACCGGGATCTCCATCGGCGGCTCACCCTCGCCGGCCCAGAAGATCGCCCCCGAGGCGTCCACGACCACCACCCGGGGCGTACGGGCGAGGCCCCAGGTGATCGCCTCCGCCGGCTCGTCCCAGCTCGGGCCCTCCTCCAGCACGCCGGTCTCGGCGCCGTCGTCGTCGCCCGCGGACCGTTCCCAGTAGGCGGTCCAGACCTGCTGGCCGGCGGAGAGGTCGGGGTGCACGAAGACCGTGCCGCGCCCGCGCCAGGCGGCCAGCCGCTCCGGCACCACGGGCACCGGGGCCTCCCCCGTCACGGCCTCCAGGTCGGTCACGTCGAAGGCGTGCGGCAGCAGCTCGGCCATCCGCAGCGGGCCGCCCCTCGCCTCGATGAGGCACTCCGGGCCGCCCTGCTCCCAGAGCAGCTGGCGGCACCGGCCGCACGGCATCAGCGGCTCGCCGGTGGCGTCGACGCAGGACAGGGCCACGATCCGGCCGCCGCCGGTGGCGTGCAGCGAGGAGACCACGCCGCACTCGGCGCAGAGCACCACGCCGTACGCGGCGTTCTCCACGTTGCAGCCGACCACCACCCGGCCGTCGTCCACCAGGGCGGCGGCCCCGACCGGGAACTTCGAGTACGGCACGTACGCGTGCCGCATCACCTCGGTGGCGGCGGCCCGCAGCCGCTCCCAGTCGATCTCCATGTGGTACTCCCCCGTCAGCCCTTGATGTACGGCTTGCCGTCGGCGGCCGGCGCCCGGACCCGACCGACGAGCCCGGCCACCGCCAGGATCGTTGCCAGGTAGGGCAGCATGGCCAGGAACTGGTTCGGGATCACGCTGTTGATGGCGCCCAGGTACGTGGCGAGCTGGTCGGCGAAGCCGAAGAAGAGCGCCGCGAGCAGCGCCCCCGTCGGGCTCCACCGGCCGAAGATCAGCGCGGCCAGGGCGATGAAGCCCTTGCCGCCGATCATGTTCTTGGTGAACGAGTAGAGCGCCAGCGTGTAGGAGGCACCGCCGATGCCGGCGACCACGCCGGCGAGCAGCACGTTGCGGTAGCGCAGCCCGAGCACCTTGACGCCCAGGGTGTCGGCGGCGGTGGGGTGTTCGCCGACCGAGCGGGTGCGCAGGCCCCACCGGGTACGGAAGAGCGCGATGTGGATGACCAGCACCAGCAGCAGGCCGAGGTAGAGGAAGATGTTGCCCCGGAACAGGGCCGGGCCGAGCAGCGGGATGTCCGACAGCAGCGGGATCTCCCAGTTGCTGAACCGGGGGGCGCTGTTGTACTTCTGCGCGTTGGTCTGCATCAGCCGCTCGTAGAGGAAGCCGGTGACGCCGACCGCGAGAAGGTTGAGCACGATGCCGATGACGACCTGGTCGACCAGGTAGCGGATCGAGAAGACGGCCAGCAGCAGCGAGATGAACGCGCCGCCGATCGCCGCGGCGACCAGGCCGACCCAGACGTTGCCGGAGAGGCTGCCGAAGAGGGCGCCGCTGAAGGCGCCCATCAGCAGCTGTCCCTCGATGGCCACGTTGACCACGCCGGAGCGCTCGCAGAGCACGCCAGCGAGGGCGCCGAAGATCAGCGGCAGGGCCAGGATGAAGGTGTTCCGGAGGATGTTGACCAGCGGCATGAAGTTCTGCCCGGGCGGCGCGTCGGAGACCTGCCAGCAGAGGAACGACAGCACGAAGCCGACCAGGCCGACGCCGAGCACGAGGGTGAACCAGCGCTTCGGCAGCCCGGCGAGCATCGCGACGCCGGCGGCGACCGCGACGAGGCCGAAGAGGATCGCGCCGAGGGTGCCGTGGATCTCGAGCGCGGCGCCGGCGGTGTCCTCGCTGAGGGTGAAGCGGGCCTGCTCGCCGGTGGCGAGCGCCCCGAACAGCACCGTCGCCAGCAGGCCGAGGGCGAGCAGCACGGCGCCGACCTTGCGGGTACGGGTCCAGAAGCCCTGGTCGACGGGGGCGACCGCGACGTCTTCGACAGCCATGGTGGACATGAGTTACCAGCCCTTCGCCAGGCTCGTCTGCAACCGGGCGGCGCGGGCGGCCCGGAGCTGGAAGATCGCCTTCACCAGGGCCGGCGCGGCGATGAAGATGACGATCAGCGCCTGGAGCACGGTGACCAGCTCCAGCGAGATCCCCGAGTAGGACTGCATCCGGTTGCCGCCGGCCTGGAGCGCGCCGAAGAGCAGCGCGGCCAGCGCGACGCCCCACGGCTTCACGCGGCCGAGCAGCGCCACGAGGATGCCGTCGAAGCCGATCTGGGCGACCACCAGCGGGGTCAGCGCGCTGGCGGTGGAGCCGAGCACCATGTTGGAGCCGCCGAGGCCGGCCAGGATCCCGGCGAAGACCATGATCAGGACGTACGTCCGGGTGACGCTGATGCCGGCGGTCCGCGCGGCGTCGGGGTTGGCGCCGACGGCGCGCAGCTCGAAGCCGAGCGTGGAGCGGTTGAGCAGCCACCACACCGCCCAGGTGGCCAGCACCGCCAGGATGATGCCGGCGTGCACCCGCAGCCCGTCGCCGAGCAGCCGGGGCAGTTGGGCCGAGCCGTCGACCGGCTTGCTGATCGCGTCCGTACGGTTCGGGTCCTGGACGCCGTTCTGCACGATGATCCAGGTCAGGAAGTACGTGGCGACGTAGTTGAGCATGATCGTGTTGATCACCTCGTGGGCGCCGGTGCGCGCCTTGAGGATGCCCGGGATGAAGCCCCAGATCGCCCCGCCGAGCGCGCCGGCGAGCACCGCGACGAGCAGGTGCAGGCCGGGCGGCAGCGGCAGCAGGAAGCCCGCCAGCGCGGCCAGGATCACGCCCATGGTGGCCTGGCCCTGGGCGCCGATGTTGAACAGGCCGCCCCGGAAGGCCAGCGCCACCGACAGGCCGGTGAAGACCAGCGGCGCGGTGTAGGTGAGCGTCTCCGAGATCGGGCTCATCACCGCCTGGAAGCCGACCGCGTCCGGGTCGAAGACCGCGCCCTTGAACAGGTTGCCGTACGCCTCGCTGACCAGCGTCCAGCTCGCGTTGAGCGCGTCGGCCGGTCGGGCCGTGATGTAGCTGTAGGTGGCGAGCACCTCGGGGTCGGACACGATCATCAGGATCGCGCCGGCGATCATCGCCAGCACCAGCGACAGCAGGGTCACCGTGAAGGTGTTCGCCGCCCAGAGGTTGTCCAGGAACAGCCGGCCCAGCGAGGGCTTCGCCTCCGGGGCCGGGCCCTTCGGGGAGGTGGCCGTCCCGGCGCGCTCGGTGTTGCCGAGCGCGGTCCGCGCGGCCTGCGCCTCGGTCGCCGGTTCCTTGTCCGGGGAGCCCGACGGGGGGTTCGGGTTGCCCGGGGAGCCCGACTCGGGGTTCGGGTTCGTCATGCCTCGTCCTTGCTACCAGGGCCCTCGGCGGCGGGGGCCGCCGCGCCGCCGTCGGCCGGGGTCGTGCCGGTCGCGGCGGCGGGCGCCGCGTCGGGGGTGATGCCGGCCATCAGCAGGCCGATCTCCTCGCGGGGGGTGTCCGGGCCGACGATGCCGATGATCCGGCCGCGGTACATGACCGCGATCCGGTCGGCCAGGCCGATCACCTCGTCGAGCTCGCTGGAGACCACCATGACGGCGGTGCCGACGTCCCGTTCCCGGATGACCTGGCTGTGGATGAACTCGATCGACCCGACGTCGACGCCGCGGGTCGGCTGGGCGGCGATGAAGAGCTTCAGCGGCCGGGACAGCTCCCGCGCCACGATCACCTTCTGCTGGTTGCCGCCGGAGAGGGTGCCGACGGGGGCGTCGGCCGAGGAGGTGCGCACGTCGAACTGCGCGATCCGCTCCTTCGCCGACTTGGCGATGGCCTCCGGCTTCAGCGCCAGGCCCTTGCCGAAGGGCGGCCGGTCGTAGATGTCGAGCACCAGGTTCTCCGCGACGGAGAACTCCTTGACGACGCCGTCGACGCTGCGGTCCTCCGGCACGTAGCCGACGCCGGCGCGCAGCACCTTCTTGGTCGACCAGCCGTTGACCCGCTGCCCGTCGAGGGTGACCGTGCCGGCGAGCGTCGGGCGCAGCCCCATGATCGCCTCGATCAGCTCGGTCTGGCCGTTGCCCTGCACGCCCGCGATCCCGAGCACCTCGCCCGCGCGTACGGTCAGGTCGACCCCGTCGACCGCCCGGATCTGCCGGTCGTCGTCGACGACCAGGCCGGAGACCTCCAGGACCGGCTTGCCGGGGGTGGCGGTCTCCTTGTCCACGGTGAGCCGGACGCTGCGGCCGACCATCAGCGCGGCAAGCTCGTCGCGGCTCGCCTCGGGAGAGGCGGTGCCGACGGTCCTCCCCCGCCGGATCACGGTGATCCGGTCGGCGATGGCCTTGACCTCGCCCAGCTTGTGGGTGATGAAGACGATCGACTTGCCGGCGGCCTTGAGCGACCGCATCACGGTGAGCAGTTCCTCGGTCTCCTGCGGCGTGAGCACGGCCGTCGGCTCGTCGAGGATGAGCAGGTCGACGTCGCGGGTGAGCGCCTTGACGATCTCCACCCGCTGCTGGATGCCGACCGGCAGGTCCTCGATCACCGCGTCCGGGTCGACCCGCAGGTTGTACCGCTCGGAGACCTCGGCGACCTCGCGCCGGGCCCGCCGCCGGTCCAGGAAGCCGGCGATGCCGCCCCGGACCTGCTCGGCGCCGAGCATGATGTTCTCGGTGACGGTGAAGACGGGCACCAGCATGAAGTGCTGGTGCACCATGCCGATCCCGGCACCGATGGCGTCGGACGGCCCCCGCAGCTTCAGCGGCGCGCCGTCGACCAGGATCTCGCCCTCGTCGGGCTGGTAGAGCCCGTAGAGCACGTTCATCAGGGTCGACTTGCCGGCGCCGTTCTCGCCGAGCAGGGCGTGGATCTCTCCAGGCTCCACCGTCAGGTCGATGTGATCGTTGGCGACCAGATCACCGAACCGCTTGGTGATGCCGCGCAGTTCGAGTCTCAGCGCAACCTCCTGGAGTGCGAAGCGATGGTGCAGCGTAGCTGCCGGTGGACCGCTCGCGGCGCGGGGCCGTCGTCGGGTGGAGCGGATCGGCCGCCCCGGCGCCGTGGGGTGGATTCCCCCACGACGCCGGGGCGGCCGGATCGTCGTGCTGTACCGCCCGCCGGCCTACCGGGGTGATCGTCTCACCACGGGCGGCCGGCCGAGCCTCACTTCGGCTGGGCCGCGGAGGTGACGGTGACGGTGCCGGCGGCGATGTCCGCCTTCAGCTTGTCGATCTCGGCCTTCAGCTCGGCCGGGACCTTGCCGTCGAACTCGTGGTACGGGGCGAGCCCGACGCCGTTGTTGGACAGGTTGCCGAGGTAGCCCGGGGTGGCCGACAGCTTCTCGCCGCCGGCGGCCTTGACGACGGCCTCCTTGACGGCGTCCGGGATGTTCTTCTCGACGGTGGTGATGATCGCCGCGCAGTCCTGGGTGCTCTCGCAGCCGTCGACGTCCACCCAGATGGTGTTGTACTTGCCGCCCGACGCCTTCGCGGCGCCGGTGGTGCCGAGGCCCGCGCCGCCGGCGACCGGCATGACGATGTCGGCGCCCTGGGCGACCAGCGCGTCGCTGACCTTCTTGCCCTCGTCCTGCTTGACGAAGTCGTTGGTGAAGGAGCCCTTCTGGGTGGCCTTGTCCCAGCCGACGACCTTCACGCTCTTGCTCTTGGTCTTGTTGTAGTGCGCGACGCCGTCGGCGTAGCCGTCCATGAAGATGGTGACCGGCGGGATCGGCAGGCCGCCGTAGGTGCCCACCGTGCCGCTCTTGGTCATGCCGGCGGCCAGGTAACCGGCGAGGAAGCCGGCCTGGGCGGTGTCGAACTGCATCGGGTAGACGTTGGTCTCCGGGACCTTCGCGTCGACGATGCCGAACTGCTGGTTCGGGTTCGCCTTGGCGATCTTGGAGGTGGCGTCACCCATCAGGCCGCCGACGGCCAGGATGAAGTCGCACTTCTGGTTGACGTACTGGGTCAGGTTGACCTCGTAGTCCGCCTCGGCCTTCGACGCGACGTACTTGATGTCGATCTTGTCGTTGGCCTTCTTCGCCTCCTCCAGGCCCTTCCAGGCGGAGGTGTTGAACGACTTGTCGTCGATGCCGCCGACGTCGGTCACCATGCAGGCGCTGTACTTCTTGTCGCCACTGCCGGCGTTGTTGTTCTCTTCGGGAGCCTCGCCACACGCGGCGGCACTCAGCACGAGCCCACCCATCGCGAAGACGGAGGCAATCCGCATCCCACGCACAGAGCGCAAGACGTCTCCTTCCCATTGCACACCGCGTCCTGCACGGTGGCAGCCCTTTGAGCCGGCCTGCGCTGCGCCGCCGGCGTCCCACGTTACGGACGGGAGCGTACGCCCGCGCCCACCCACCGGCCGACAATCGTGCACGACTGTTGAGCGCCTGTTACCCCTACGTAACCCTTAGGTGGGGCAGATCACTCTCAGTGCTGGTAGGTGCGCGGCGGGGCGTCGCGGAACGTCCGGTTCTGCGCGTCGTCCCCTGCCGGTGACGTTACCGCCAGAAGACGGCCACCGCCGCGTTGACCAGGGTCAACCCGACGATTGCCAGGAAGTGCCCACGGTTGACCACGTCGCGCTTCCGGGAAAAGAAGACCATGACAAAGATCAGTATGGCGAGCACCAACTTGGTAACAAGTTTCGCGGGGGCCGGCTCGTCGCCGTCACGCAGCGGCGCCGAGAGGCCGATCCCGGTCGCCAGCATGATCACGGACCCCCAGAGCATGGCCGGGTTGATCCGCAGCTTCCCGCTGATGTACTGGACGATCGCGCCGCCGAGCAGCAGGGCGAAACCGATCAAATGGACGTAGCGAAGTATCAGTCTCAGAGCTTCCACGCCCACCATCCTCCCCCATCAACGACGGATTGTAGTAGCGGGGCGGTAGGGGGTCAGGGCAGCCGCCATGCCTGGAAGGTGGGGCCCTCCGCCGGGAGGGTGACCGCGCCGTCGGCGTCGGGGCGCAGGGCGGGGGCGCCGCCGTACAGGTTCTCGGCCGGACCCAGCCCGGTCAGGCGCACCGGCTCCCCGGCGGCGCGGCGGGCCAGCACCAGCACCGTGCCGGTCGGGGCCTCGCGCAGGAAGACCAGGGTGTCCGCGTCGGCGCGCAGCCAGCGCAGGCCCCCATGGCGCAGCGCCGGCTCCGCGCGGCGCAGCGCGATCAGGGCGCGGTACGCGGCGAACGTCGCGGCGTCCCAGCTCTCCGGCCGGTGCCACGGCATCGGCGTACGCGAGCCCTCGCCGTTGCTGCCCGTCAGGCCCAGCTCGTCACCCGCGAAGATCATCGGGGTGCCGGGCATCGTGGCGAGCAGGCCGGCGGCGACCTCCTGCCGCGCGGCGTCGCCGACCACGGTGCGGATCCGGGCGGAGTCGTGCGACCCGAGCAGCTGCCACGAGTGGGTGTACGACCGCCAGGAGACCAGCGAGCGGTAGGCGTCCATGGTGGCGAGCACCGCGTCCGCGTCCCGGCGCACCACCCCGCCCGGCGTGCCGAGGAAGTTCGGTACGGGCTGGTCGCCGTGCCGCAGCCAGGACCAGACCGGGTCGGTGAAGCCGACGTAGTTCATCGTGCCGTGCCAGCCGTCGCGGTCGAGGTCGCCGGTGTGGTCGTGACCGTGCTCGGCCATCAGCAGGGCGTCGGCCCGGGTCCGGGCGACCACCTCACGCAGCAGCGCCGCCACCTCGTGCGTGTACGCGTCGGCGCCCCGCCGCCCGGTCATGTTCGCCACGTCCACCCGCCAGCCGTCCAGCCCGTACGGGGGGCGTAGCCAGCGGCGCAGCAGCGAGTCGTCGGCGGTGGCGAAGCGCCGGCGCAGCTCGGCGCTGCCCCAGTTCAGCTTCGGCAGCGACTTGACCCCGTTCCAGGACTCGTAGTCCCCGGAGACCTCATCGAAGTAGTACAGCTCCCGCTCGGGCGCGGACACGTCGGAGGCGGCCCTGGTGAACCACTCGTGCGCGTCGCCGGTGTGGTTGCTGGTGATGTCGCCGAGCAGCCGCCAGCCCCGGGCGCGTACGGCGTCGGCGAGGCGGGCCAGGGCGGCGTCGCCGCCGAGCAGCGGGTCGACGGTGTCGAAGCTGGCCGCGTCGTAGCGGTGGTTGGAGCGGGCCGGGAAGACCGGGGTCAGGTAGACGGTGTTCACCCCGAGGCGGTCCAGGTGGTCCAGCCGCTCGGCGACGCCGTCCAGGTCGCCGCCGTAGAACTGCCGGGGCGTCTCGGGCCCGCGCCCGATGACGGGGGTGTCCCAGTCGCAGGGGATCGCCCAGTCCGGCACCTCGCGGCCCTCGGCGGCGGAGCGGGCGAACCGGTCCGGGAAGATCTGGTAGATCACCGCGTCGCGGGCCCAGGCGGGCGGCGGGGCGTGCGTGACCAGCTTGAAGTCGCCGTTGTCGGGCACGTCGTGGCCCACCACGCCGGCGGCGTTCAGCCAGCGGCTGCCGCGGCTGCCGGTGAGCATGAACCGGTAGTTGCTGACCGGGTTGCGGGCCTCGACGGGCACCCGCCACCAGACGTCGGCGCCGTCGGTGCGGTCGACGGCCGCCTCGGTGAACCGGGGCTCGCCGTCGCCGGTGGTGCGCACGTGCACCTGCCGGACGTCGGCGCCGGCCGGCACCCGGACGAAGACGTCGACGACGTCGCCGAGGGCGGGCTCCTGCTCGGGGACGTACAGGGCGGAGCCGTCGTGGTGCGGCAACAGGGACATGGTGGCGCCTTTCGCGTCGGTCGGACGGGAGAGAAATGGGTCTCCCGCCGCGGCCGGTTCCCCGACCGCGGCGGTCGATCCGTGACTGCTCCGGTGTACGTCGGACGCCGACGCCCTTGCCGCAGCGGTGAGCCGAGGAGGCTCAGCCTTTGACCGCCCCGGCCGTGAGGCCGTTGACGATGTAGCGCTGGAGGAGTTGGAACACCAGCACCGTCGGGATGGCGGTGAGCAGGGTGCCCGCCGCGAAGATCCCGAAGTTGTTGTTGCGTTCGCCGGCCACCAGCCCGAACATGCCGACCGCGAGGGTCTTCGAGTTGGTGTTCGTGAGGAACACGTTGGCGATCACGAACTCGTTGATCGAACCGATGAAGGCGAGCAGGCCGGTCACCGCCAGGATCGGCGCCACCAGCGGCAGCATGATCCGGAAGAAGATCTGGGCGTGCGAGGCGCCGTCCATGGTGGCGGACTCGTCCAGTTCCTTCGGCAGCGTGTCGAAGAAGCCCTTCATCAGCCAGGTGTTCGCGCCGAGGGCGGCACCCATGTAGAGCAGGAAGAGACCCCACGGGGTGTTGAAGCCGATCACCGGCCACAGTTCGGTGACCTTCGTGAAGATCAGGAAGATCGCCACGATCGCCAGGAACTGCGGGAACATCTGGATCAGCAGCAGGGAGAGCAGCCCGACTCGGCGGCCGGCGAAGCGCATCCGGGAGAAGGCGTACGCCGCCAGCGCCGACAGGAAGATCGACGCGAAGCTGGCCACCCCCGCCAGGAGCAGCGAGTTGAGGAACCAGCGACCGAAGGCGGTCCGCTCGAAGAGGTTTGTGAAGTTCTCCAGCGAGGCACCGGTCGGCACCAGCTCCGTGGAGGAGAGCGTGCCGAGCGGGTTGAGCGCCGCCGAGACGACGAACAGGATCGGAAAGAGGCTGAACGCCACCGCCAGGATGCCGACCAGGTGCCGCCATCCCACCTGGGCGAACCAGCGGTTCCGCCGTCCGGTCGCGTTGCGGTTGGCGACGGGCGCTTCGGTGCGGGTGCTCACGAGTACACCTCCTCCTGCTTGCGGGTCCGGGCGAAGCTGATCGCCGACACCGTCGCCACGATCGCGAAGATGAAGATCGAGACAGCGGCGGCCAGGCCGTACTCGGCGCCCTGGGCGCCGAAGGCCAGCCGGTAGGTGTAGGTGATCAGCAGGTCGGTGGCGCCGGCCGTCGGGTTGTCCGCCGGGAACGGTCCGCCCTCGGTGACGAACTGGATCGC
Source organism: Micromonospora sp. NPDC048868 (assembly GCF_043198195.1). Taxonomy (NCBI): domain Bacteria; kingdom Bacillati; phylum Actinomycetota; class Actinomycetes; order Micromonosporales; family Micromonosporaceae; genus Micromonospora; species Micromonospora sp. NPDC048868. The sequence continues at coordinate 109,026 of NZ_JBICUN010000015.1, read as the reverse complement.
GTTGAAGTTGTTGAAGTTGTACGCGAAGGACGCGATCAGCAGCGGCGAGATCGCCACCAGCAGCAGCGGCATGGTCACCGCGCGGAACGACTGGAACGGCGACGCCCCGTCGACCGAGGTGGCCTCGGTCAGCTCGCGTGGGATGGCCTGCAACGCGCCGGTCGTCACCAGGAACATGTACGGGTAGCCGAGCCAGAGCTGCACCAGCAGCACCGCGAGCCGGGCCGACCAGGTCTCACCGAACCAGTCCACCCCCAGCCCGAACAGGTTGTTGATCAGGCCGAAGTCGGTGTTGAACATGTCCCGCCAGACCAGCAGCATCGCGAACGACGGCATGGCGTAGGGCAGGATCAGCAGCACCCGGTAGAAGTTCGTGCCCCGCATCCGGGGCGAGTGCAGCGCCAGCGCGATGCCCATGCCGAGCAGGAACGTGAAGCCGGTGGAACCGAGCGCGAAGGCGAAGTTCCAGATCAGCGTGCTGAAGAACGGGCCGGAGATGGCCGGGTCGGTGAGCACGTCGGCGAAGTTGCGCAGCCCGACGTTGACCTGCCAGCCCTGGGCCAGGGTCTCGCCGTCCGCGGCGACGAAGGAGCCGACCTTCCCGTCGGCGGTCCAGGTCTTACCGGTCTCGCTGTCGCGGATGCAGTCGCAGCCCGCGTCGTACGCCCGGACCGCCTTGCCCTCGTAGGCGCGCGACAGGCCGGACGAGCGCAGCGCGCCCCCGGAGGTCGGCACCACCAGGTCGGTGATGTCCTTGCTCCGATTGCTGGCCTCGCCGAAGTTGAGGATCTGGTAGCCGTCGGCTGCGGTGACCTTGCCGCCCGGCGCGACGGTGACGCTGCCGGCGTCGAGCGGGCGCAGGCCCTCGGTGTCGCCGACGGAGACGGTGTTCGTCTGCGGGTCGGTGACCAGGAAGACCAGCGCGCCGGTGGCCGGGTCGCCCTTCGTGGCGACGGTCAGCGGGTACTGGACCGAGCCGGGGACCTGCGTCACCGAGCCGCTCTGGATGGCGACGATGGCGTCGTCCTTGCTGCCCCGGTGGCCGTCGCCGAAGTTCGTGAAGGCGGTGCTCGCGGTGTAGAGCACCGGGATGATCTGGAACGCCACCAGGAAGAGCGTGCCCGGGAGCAGGTACTTGACGGGGATGTGCCGGGGGGTCAGGTAGAGGTAGAAGAGGCCGGCGGTGGTCGCCAGCAGGACCGCCAACCCGACCCAGAGTTCGGCCTCGATGAGCGGGAAGGCCGCCCAGACCGCGATCCCGGCCACGAGGCCGAGCAGGACCACCTTGACCAGCATGCCGGTCAGGGTGATCGGCGCGTGGTTCCGCGCGGTACGGGACGTGCGCGGGGACCCGGACCGTACGGGCCCCCGGCCCGGGGGCTGCGTGGCAGTCCCCGGGCCGGACGACGGCGTGCTCATTACTTGATCTGGCCGGCGATCGTCTTACCGGCGGCGGTGATCGTCTTGGCCGGGTCGGCGCCGCCGATGATGGCGGCCTCCGCCTTGCCGAACGGGTCCCAGATCGCGGCCATGGCCGGGATCGCCGGGAGCACCTGGCCGTTCTTGCCGGCCTCCTGGAACTTGGCCAGGTCCGGGTCGCTGCCCTTGACCTGGTCGAGCGCGGCGGTCAGCGCCGGGGGACGCGGCTCGGCGTTGTAGAGCGCCATGGCGAGGTCCGGGGTGGTCACGTGGTTCGCGACGAACTCCTGCGCCAGGGCCTTGTTCTTCCCCTTGGCCGCGACGTAGAAGGACTGGACGCCCACGAACGGCTGGGCCTCCTTGCCGCCGGCGAAGCCGGGGACCGGGGAGATGTCGTACTTGATGTTGGCCTTCTTGGCGTCGGCGATGGCCCACGGGCCGGAGACCAGGAAGGCGCACTTCTTGCCGGTGAAGGTGGCGATGGAGTTCTCGCCGGTGATGGAGCGCTTCAGCGCACCCTCGCCCTTCTCACCCAGCTTGGCGATCTTCTGGAACGCCGCGATCGACTCCGGCTTGCCCACGCCCAGGTCCTTCGGGTCGTAGTCGCCGTTGGCGGCGGTGCCGAATAGGTAGCCGCCGGCCGAGGTGTAGAGCGGGTAGATGTGGTACGCGTCGCCGTTCTGGCCGGACTGGAGACAGAGGATCTCGCTGGCCTTCTTCTCGGCCTTGAGCTTCTTGCCGGTGGCGACCAGCTCCTCGATGGTCTTCGGCGCCTCGGGAGCCAGCTCGGTGTTGCGGATCAGCGCCAGGTTCTCCATGGCGTAGGGCACGCCGTAGAGCTGGCCGTTGAACGTGACGGCCTTGACGGCGGTCTCGTTGAAGGCGCTCTTCTGCTCGGCGGCGAGCTGGACCGGGTCGATGGCGCCGTTCTGCACCAGGTTGCCGATCCAGTCGTGCGCGCCGACCACGACGTCCGGGCCGCTGCCCTGCTGGGAGGCGGTGACGAAGTTGGTCTGGAGGTCCTTGGAGACGGCCTGGACGTCGACCGTGACGCCGTTCTCCTTGCCGAACTTCTCACCGAACGGCTTGAGGGCGGCGGCGCGCTTGTCGTCGGCCCAGATCACCAGCTTGCCGCCGGTGGCGGCCTTGCTGGATTCCTTCGCGGCCGGCTCGTCGTTGCTGTCGCCACCACAGCCGGAGGCGGCGAGCGCCAGGCCGAGAACGGCGACCACACCCGCGGTACGGATGCGCATCGGTACTCCTGTCGTCATGGCGGCACGCCGGGGGAAGGGCGGACCCGCCAGTGGAAGCTCTGTAAGTTTCTTGCCAACCGGCGCTCGGCGTGCTGCGCCGCTGCTCTCGCGTGTTGCGGGGACGTTAGCAAGAGGTTGCAGAGAATGGAAGGGCTTGCAGAAGTGTACGCAAGAACTTGCCTTTGAGCTAAAGTGCGCCCATGCGCGCTCGACTGTCCGACATCGCCCAACAGGCCGAAGTCAGCGAGGCCACGGTGTCGCGGGTGCTCAACGACCGCCCGGGAGTGGCCCCCGAGACCCGGCAAGCCGTACTCACCGCCCTCGATGTGCTCGGTTACGAGCGCCCGGCCCGGCTACGCAAGCGCAGCGCCGGCCTCGTGGGTCTGGTGGTCCCCGAACTCGACAACCCGATCTTCCCCGCCTTCGCCCAGGTGATCGAGTCGACCCTGGCGCAGAGCGGCTTCACCCCCGTGCTGTGCACCCAGACGGCCGGCGGGGTCACCGAGGACGAGTACGTCGAGATGCTGCTGGATCGGCAGGTCTCCGGAATAGTCTTCGTCTCCGGCCTGCACGCCGACACCGCCGCCAACCACGACCGCTACCGGGCCCTGATCGCCCGCCCGCTGCCCGTCGTGATGATCAACGGGTACGCGCCCGGCATTCCCGCGCCCTTCGTCTCCTGCGACGACGGCGAGGCCACCGAGCTGGCCGTGGCCCACCTGGTGGCGCTCGGGCACCGCCGCATCGGCCTGATCACCGGCCCGGACCGGTTCGTACCGGTGCAGCGCCGGGTGGCCGGCTTCCGGGCCGCGATGGGCCGGCTGGTCGGCGTCGACGAGGCCGGCCTCGACGAGCTGGCCGAGCTCTCCCTGTTCGGTGTGGAGGGTGGCGAGGCCGCCGCCGCCCGGCTGCTGGAGCGCGGCGTCACCGGCATCGTCTGCGGCTCCGACCTGATGGCGCTCGGCGCGATCCGGGCCGCCCGGCAGCGCGGCATGTCGGTGCCCGGCGAGCTGTCGGTGGTCGGCTACGACGACTCCCCGCTGATGGCCTTCACCGATCCGCCGCTGACCACGATGCGGCAGCCGGTGGCCGCGATGGCCGTCGCCGCCGTGCGGGCCCTGGTCGACGAGATCAACGGGCACGCCGCCCCGCACTCGGAGTACGTGTTCCGCCCGGAACTGGTGGTGCGCGGCTCCACCGCTGTCGCGCCCACCGACGCCGCGCGGCCGACCCCTGGCGGCCCGACGCGGCAGCGCCCGGCCCCGCCCGCGCTCGCCGTCCCGGCCTGACCGCCCCGCCCGCGCCCGCCGCCCCGGCCTGACCGCCCCGCCCGCCGCCCCGACGGCCCGCTTCCGCAAGGGCCGGGCGGTCGCGGGCGCCGCGCGCCGTGACCCACGCCATTTCTTGCGCAAGGAATGCTTGACTCTTGCAGTCACGGGCGGCATTCTGCTCAGACACCGCACCCGCACCCGCGCCACGCCGGGTGCCGCCGTCCCGCGCCACAGAACGGGGAACGCCACCGATGACCGTCAGCAACCCCACGCCGCTGACCTCCGACGACGACTGGTGGCGCTCCGCGGTCGTCTACCAGGTGTACGTACGCAGCTTCGCCGACTCCAACGGTGACGGCGTCGGCGACCTCCAGGGCATCCGTGAGCGCCTGCCGTACCTGCGCGACCTCGGGGTGGACGCCCTCTGGCTGACCCCCTTCTACACCTCCCCGATGATCGACGGCGGGTACGACGTCGCCGACTACCGCGACGTCGACCCGATGTTCGGCACCCTCACCGACTTCGACAACATGATCACCGACGCGCACGCCCTCGGCCTGCGGATCATCGTCGACCTGGTGCCCAACCACACCTCCAGCGCGCACCCGTGGTTCCAGGCGGCGCTGGCCGCCGGACCGGGCTCCGCCGAGCGCGAGCGCTACCTCTTCGCCGAGGGCAAGGGCGAGAACGGCGAGCTGCCCCCGAACGACTGGGAGAGCATCTTCGGCGGCCCCGCCTGGACGCGCATCGACGACGGCCAGTGGTACCTGCACCTCTTCGACCCGGCCCAGCCGGACCTGAACTGGCGCCACCCCGAGGTGCGCGCCGAGTTCGAGGGCGTCCTGCGCTTCTGGCTCGACCGGGGCGTGGACGGCTTCCGGATCGACGTGGCGCACGGCATGATCAAGGCCGAAGGGCTGCCGGACGTCGGGTTCAACTCGATGACCACCGGTCAGCGCCAGGCGGAGCTGCTCGGCAAGGGCCGGCTCCCCTACTTCGACCAGGACGAGGTGCACGACATCTACCGCGCCTGGCGGCCGATCCTGGACAGCTACCCAGGCGGCCGGATGGCGGTCGCCGAGGCGTGGGCCGAGACCCCGCAGCGCCTCGCCCGCTACATCGGCCCGGACGAGCTGCACCAGGCGTTCAGCTTCGACTTCCTCGACGCGACCTGGTCGGCCGACTCGTTCCGCAAGGTCATCGACACCGCGCTCGCCGAGTCGACGATCGTCGGCGCGCCCACCACCTGGGTGCTGTCCAACCACGACAAGCAGCGGCACGTCACCCGCTACGGCGACGGCGCCGAGGGGCTGCGCCGGGCGCGGGCCGCCACCCTGCTGATGCTCGCCCTGCCCGGCTGCGCCTACATCTACCAGGGCGAGGAACTGGGCCTGCCGGAGGTGCTCGACCTGCCGGACGAGCTGCGCCAGGACCCGGCGTTCCTGCGCACCGGCGAGAGCCGGGACGGCTGCCGGGTGCCGATCCCGTGGAGCGGCGAGCTGGCCCCGTACGGCTTCGGGCCGCAGGGCAGCGAGCTGAGCTGGCTGCCGGCCCCGGCGACCTGGCGCGGCCTCTCGGTCGCCACCCAGGCCGGCGTGCCCGGCTCGACGCTGGAGCTCTACCGCACCGCGCTGCGGATCCGCCGGGAACACCCGGCGCTGGCCGCCGACGCGGGCGGAGTCACCTGGTTGGAGGCCGGGCCGGGCGTGCTCGCCTTCAGCCGCGCCGCCGGCGACACCGTGCTGACCTGCGTGGTCAACATCAGCGGTGCGCCGGCCCTGATCGACGGGTACGGCGTGCCGATCGCCGCCAGCGAGCCGCTCACCGGGCAGGGCTCCGGCCATCTGCTCGGAATCGACGCGGCAGCCTGGTTCGAACGGCGCTGAGCGGGTAACCCGTCATCGACCTGGTCGTCCGTCGTGCCCCGCGCCGACGGGCGACTGGGCCATCGACCCCTTGTGGTGGGGGGTGAGGTGGCGCCGGCGTCATCGGAGTCCGCTCCGGCGGCGCCGGCGTCCATCTGGATGCGCCCACCCGGCTGGGCTCAGACCCCGCCGGTGAGCTTCGCGGCGATGCGCCCGAAGCCGGCCCGCAGCTCGGCCTCGGTGGGCGGGGCCAGCGGTTCCGCCCGGTCGGCCTCCTCGGCCGCCGCCTCCAGTTCCTCGTCGATGGTGTCCTCGAAGTCGCCGTAGAGGTCGGCCTGGTCGAGCTGCGCCACCTCGTCCTCGGCGGCGACCTGCGCCGCGGCGATCTCGCCCCGGATCTCCTCGGCCGAGACCGCGGGCAGCAGCGGCTCGACCACCGCCATCAGCTGCTCCTCGGCGACGATCGCCTCGGCCAGCGCGAGGGCGTGCGGCCGCTCGTAGGGGCCGCAGACCACCGGCTCCCACTCGTCGACGTCGCCGAGCGGGCCGAAGGTGATGATCCACGGCAGGCCGAGCATCGGCGAGTCGTCCGGCAGGTCCAGTGTCACGAGTGCGCCCACGCGCCCATCATGGTCCGTCACGCCCCCGGACCGGGAGGCATTCGCCCCTATTTCACCGCCGTCGTGGCTGTCGGCATTCCGCGCGCGTCAGCCCGGCCGGGCCGCGTCCAACGCCGCGCGGACCAGGGCCAGCGCCGCCGCGGGCGGCACGCCCAACCGGGCGGCCTCGGCGGCGTAGTCGGCCGCGACCCGCTGCAACCGGTCCGTCGCGTCGTCGCGCCCGGGCGCGACGAAGGTGCCGTGCCGGCCGCGGGTCTCCAGCAGACCGGCCGCCTCCAGTTCCCGGTAGGCCCGCGCCACGGTGTTGACCGCCAGCCCGAGGTCGGCCGCGAACGCTCGGACCGTGGGCAGCCGGGTGCCCACCGCCAACCGGCCCGTCCCGATCAGCTCCGCGAGCTGCCCGCGCACCTGCTCGTACGGCGGCACCGCCGAGGCCTGGTCGACCGAGATCCGCACGCCCGCTCCCCCGCTCATCCGGCCCCGCCCGGGGTGCCGGGATCCGTCTCCGCGTCCGTCTCGGCCGGCGCCGGGCTCGCCGCCAGGTCCACCACCCGGCCGCGCGGGCTGGTCGCGGCCAGCGCCGCGCCGAAGAGCACCAGCTGGTTGAGCAGGTAGAGGTAGAGCAGCAGGCCCACGGCGCCCGCCACGACCGTGTACGCCGGGTTCCGCTCGGTGCGTACCACGTAGAAGCGCCCGACGGTGTTCAGCAGCGTGATGCCGACCGCGACCAGCAGCACCACGGGGCGCAGCCGGGACCGGGTCATCCGCAGCCTCGGCACCGCCACCAGCAGCAGGGTGGCCAGCACCGCGTTGACCAGCACGCTGAGCACCGCGCTGACCGTGGTCAGGCCCGCCGAGCCGGTGCTGCGCAGCAGGAAGCGCAGCAGCGACTCCAGGGTGTCCACCGCCGCCACCGAGACGCCGAGCAGCACGAAGATGACCACCAGCACGCCGAGGTCGACCAGGCGGCGGACCACCAGGTTGCCCGGTTGCTGGTTGAGCCCGTACATGAGCCGCTGGGAGGAACGGATCGCCTCGACCCAGCCGATCCCGGTGAACGCCAGGATGATCAGGCCGACCACCCCGACCGTGCCGCTGCTGTCGGCGATCTGCACGGGGTCGAGGAACGGCAGGTTCTCCCGGAGGAAGTCGGCGGCGGCGTCGCTGACCTCGTCGTTGTCCTCCAGGATGGCCCCGAAGATCGAGTACCCGACCAGCGCCAGCGCGAAGACCGCGAAGAAGCCGTAGTAGGCGATCGCGGCGGCCAGCCGCCCGCCCAGCACGTCGGTGTAGAGCACGCCGGCCCGCCACAGGTGGTCCGCGACGCCCCACCGGCGGCGCGCGGCGCTGATCCTGCTGTCGATGCCCGCCTCGATACGGCCCAGCACGTTCACGCCGTCATCCTCGCCGATCTTTCGCCCCCGCGCGGGCAACCGGACGCCGCCCCGCACCGGGCGGCGGTCCTTCGGCCCGCACCGGCCTCGGCGAAGTGGGCGCCGTGGCGCTCGTGGCGCACCCGGGTGACCGCTCAGCCGCCCAGCCGGAAGTCCCGGCGCGGCTGCCACCGGGTCTGCCCGCTGTGCGAGAAGAGGGTGAACGCCTCGACCTCGAACATGGCCGAGAAGTCGGCCAGGTCCTCGTACGCCCTGTCCAGCGCCTCCGGCGCGACGTCCTGCGCGACCGTGACGTGCGGGTGGTACGGGAAGCGCGTCTCGCGGTGCAGCTCCGGGGCGGCGCTGATCGCGGCGGCGAGCAGTTCGCACTCGCTGATCCCGGCGGCCACCGCCACGAAGACGACCTGGGTCACCGGCCGGAACGTGCCGGTGCCCCGCAGGTGCAGGGTGAACGGCAGATGGGCGGCGGCGACCGACCCGAGGTGCCGTTCCACCGTCGGCAGCGTCGCCACCGGGATCTCGGTCGGCCCGAGCAGGGTCACGTGCGCGGGCACGACCCGAGGGTCGCCGGCCTCGACCCGCCGCCGGGTGAGCATGCCGCCCCACGGCTCCGGGATGTCGACCGCGATGCCGATCTCGATGGTGTCACCGGCGTCCGGCGTCCCGTCCCTGCGATCCACGCTGTGCGTCATCCCTCCGGCCACCGGCCCGTCCGCCCTCACCCGTCGCGCCGGGGCGCTACTCGCCGCGCACCGGCGGGAAGAAGCCCACCCGCTCGTACACGGTGCGCAGCGTCTCGCCGGCGGTCGCGCGGGCCTTCTCCGCGCCGGCGGCGAGCAGCTTGTCCAGCTGCGCCGGGTCGTCGAGGTAGGTCCGGGTGCGCTCCTGGATGGGGCCGACGAACTCCCGCACGACCTCGCCGAGGTCCTTCTTCAGGTCGCCGTAGCCCTTGCCGGCGTACGCGGCGACCAGGTCGTCGACGCTGCGCCCGCTCAGGGCCGAGTAGATGGTCAGCAGGTTGGAGATGCCGGGCTTGGTCTCGGTGTCGAAGACGATCTCCCGCCCCGTGTCCGTGACCGCGGAACGGATCTTCTTGGCCGAGCGGGCCGGATCCTCCAGCAGGTTGACGATGCCGGCCGGCGACGAGGACGACTTCGACATCTTGGCCGTCGGGTCCTGGAGGTCGGTGATCTTGGCGGTGTCCTTGACGATGTGCGGCGCGGGCACCGTCAGGGTCGGCCCGAACAGCGAGTTGAACCGCTGGGCCAGGTCGCGGGAGAGCTCCAGGTGCTGGCGCTGGTCCTCGCCCACCGGCACGGCGTTGGCCTGGTAGAGCAGGATGTCGGCGGCCTGCAGGACCGGGTAGGTGAACAGGCCCACGCTCGCCCGCTCGCCACCCTGCTTCTGCGACTTGTCCTTGAACTGCGTCATCCGGCTCGCCTCGCCGAACCCGGTGATGCAGCCCAGCACCCAGGCGAGCTGCGAGTGCTCGGGCACCTGCGACTGCACGAAGAGCGTGCTGCGTTCCGCGTCGAGGCCGACGGCGAAGAGCTGGGCGGCCGCCATCCGGGAGCGCTGCATGAGCGTCTTCGGGTCGTGCCCCGCGGTGATCGCGTGCAGGTCGACCACGCAGTAGTAGGCGTCGTGGGTGTCCTGCAACGCCACCCAGTGCCGCACGGCGCCCAGGTAGTTGCCGAGGTGGAACGAGTCGGCCGTCGGCTGGATGCCGGAGAAGACGCGGGGGCGGGCGGGTACGTCGGACATGGCGGCAATTCTGTCAGCAAGACCCGGTGCGCGTCATGACGGGCCGGCGGGTCGGCTCCGCCCCGTCGGTGTCGGGGCGGCGGCCTCGCGCCGTGGCTCCGGCAGGCGCCCGGCGGTGACCGTGAGCCGGGCCACCCGTCGCCCTTCCAGCGTGAGCACCCGCAGCAGCCATCCGCCGGACGGGTCGTCGGGTGCCGCGCCGCCGTCGCCGGCCGGGCTCCCGGTCACCGCCACCTCGTCGCCGGCGACCGGGAGCCGGCCCAGCGCGGCCATCACGAATCCGCCGACCGTCTCGTACGGGCCGGGCGGCAGGCTCACCCCGGTGCGCTCGGCGAAGTCGGCGAGGTTGAGCCGGCCGTCCACCACGGCGGGCAGGCCCGCGTGCACCGGCTCGGGGGCGGTGTCGTACTCGTCGTGGATCTCCCCGATCAGCTCCTCGATCAGGTCCTCCAGGGTGACGATCCCGGCGGTGCCGCCGTACTCGTCGACCACCACGGCGAGGTGGTGGCGTTCCCGGCGCATCTCGCTGAGCGCGGCGAGCACCCGTTTGCTGCCGGGCAGGCGCTTCACCTCCCGGGTCAGCTCGCCGACGGTGGTGCGGGGGTCGAGGTCGGGGCGGAGCAGCACGTCGCGCAGGTGCACGAAGCCGACCACGTCGTCGTGGGTGCCGTCGACCACGGGGTAGCGGGTGTGCGTCTCGGCCCGGACCAGCCGCTCCGCCTCGGCGATGGTGTGCCGGGCGGAGAGGAAGACGACCTCGGTGCGCGGCATCATCACCTCGCGGACCAGGCTCGCGCCCGCGACCAGCACCTCGTCGATGATCCGGCGCTCGACCGGGTCGAGCAGGGTGTTGGCGGCGACCAGGTCGCGCAGCTCCGCCTCGCTGATCCGCTCCCGGCCGGCCGCCGGGCTGGCGCCGAGCAGGGCCGTCACCGCCCGGGTGGCGGCGTCGGCGGTGCGCACCACCATCCGGGCGACGGCCCGGGGCAGCGGCCCCGGCTCGCGGCGTGGCCGGCTCCGGGCGCGTCGCCGCGGCCCGGGAGCATCCGCTTCCCGCATGACTGTGATGGTAGACAGCACGGCGCCAACGGGCTGTCCGTGTTCGGCTCTGTTCGAAGTTGGTGAATCATGGTGGAATGGCAAGGTCGCCGACGGAGGGCGGCCACCGGGCGACCGGCCGTAGGGTGATCACGACACGGGCCGCGACACGGCGGCCAGGCAGGAGGAGACCGACGTGAAACTGCTCGTCACCGGCGGCGCCGGCTTCATCGGCAGCGTGGTGACCCGGATGCTGCTCGACGCCGGCCACGAGGTGGTGGTGCTCGACGACCTGCGCACCGGCCACCGGCAGGCGCTCGCCCCCGACGCGACGTACGTCGACGCGTCCGTCCACGACGCCGCGCGGGTGCTCACCCCGGGCGCGGGCTTCGACGGGGTGCTGCACTTCGCCGCGCTGATCGCCGCAGGCGAGTCGATGACCAGGCCCGAGCTCTACTGGCACGCCAACACGGTCGGCTCCATCGCCCTGATCGACGCCGTCCGGGCCGCCGGCGTACCCCGCCTGGTCTTCTCCTCCACCGCCGCCGTCTACGGCAACCCCACCGAGCTGCCGATCCCGGAGACCGCGGTCAAGGCCCCCACCAACACGTACGGCGCCACCAAGCTCGCCGTCGACATGGCCCTCACCTCCGAGGCGATCGGGCACGGCCTGGCCGCCGTCTCGCTGCGCTACTTCAACGTGGCCGGCGCGTACCTCGACGGCGACGTCGCGCTCGGCGAGCGGCACGACCCCGAGACCCACCTGATCCCGATCGCGCTGGAGGTGGCCGCCGGCCGGCGGGAGAAGCTCCAGCTCTTCGGCGACGACTACCCGACCGTCGACGGCACCTGCGTGCGCGACTACATCCACGTCGCCGACCTGGCCCGCGCCCACCTGCTGGCGCTCGGCGCCGCCACCGCCGGCCAGCACCGGATCTACAACCTGGGCAACGGCAACGGCTTCACCAACCGGCAGGTGGTCGACGTGGTCCGCGAGGTCACCGGCCACCCCGTGCCGGTCGAGGTGGCGCCGCGCCGCGAGGGCGACCCCGCCGAGCTGGTCGCGTCGTCCGCGCTGGCCCGCGAGGAGTTGGGCTGGGTGCCGCAGAAGCCGACCCTGCCCGACATCGTCGCCGACGCCTGGGCCTTCTACCGCACGCACGTCGTGGGGCCGCGGTGACCGACGACGTCGCGGCCCGCGCCACCGCCGGCTTCCGTTCGGCGTACGGCGAGCCGCCCGCCGGCCGCTGGGCGGCTCCCGGGCGGGCGAACCTCATCGGCGAGCACACCGACTACAACGACGGCTTCGTGCTCCCCTTCGCCCTGCCGCTGCGCACGGTGGTGGCAGCCGCCCCGCAGCCCGGCGACACCTGGACGGTCTGCTCCGAGCTCACCGGCGAGACGGTCGCCTTCGGCGCCGACGAGCTGGCCGGGCCCGGCCGGGTCGACGGCTGGGGCGCGTACGTGGCGGGGGTCGTCTGGGCGCTGCGGGAGGCGGGGCACACGCCACCCGGCGCGCGCCTGGCGATCGCCTCCGACGTGCCGCTGGGCGCCGGGCTGTCCTCCTCGGCCGCGCTGGAGGCCGCCGTGCTGGCCGCCCTGGTTGACCTCGGCGCGCTGGACCTGCCCGCCGAGCGACGGCCCCGGCTGGCCCAGCGGGCGGAGAACGACTACGTGGGCGCGCCGACCGGGATCATGGACCAGTCGGCGGTGATCCGGTGCCGCGCCGGGCACGCGCTCTTCCTCGACTGCCGGGACGAGTCCGTCGAGCAGGTCCCCTTCGACCTGGACGACGCCGGCCTCGCCGTGCTGGTCGTCGACAGCCGGGCCCCGCACCGGCACGCCGACGGCGAGTACGCCGCCCGCCGCGGCTCCTGCGAGCGGGCCGCCGGGCTGCTCGGCGTCGCGGCGCTGCGCGGCGTCCCCGTCGACGGGCTGGCCGACGCCCTGGCCCGACTCGACGAGGACGAGACCCGCCGCCGGGTACGGCACGTCGTCACCGAGAACCAGCGGGTGCTCGACACGGTCGCGCTGCTGCGCGCCGGGCGGGTACGCGAGATCGGCCCGCTGCTGACCGCCTCGCACGCCTCGATGCGCGACGACTTCGAGATCACCGTCCCGGAGATCGACACGGCCGTCGAGGCGGCCCTGGGCGCCGGGGCGCTCGGTGCCCGGATGACCGGCGGCGGCTTCGGCGGCTGCGTCCTCGCCCTCGTCGACGCGGAACGGGCCGACGCGGTCGCCGCCGCCGTCACGGCCGAGTACGCCGAGCGGGGCTTCGCCGCGCCCGGCCACGTCACCGTCCTGCCCGGCCCAGGGGCGACCCGGCTGGACTGAGCACCGACGCGGCGACCCGCCGGCCGGCCGGCGGGCAGCGGCGGCTGCCGGCGTGGGGCCCTGCGCCGGGCGCGGTCAGCCCGGCAGGCGACGGGCGGGCGTCGGCACCCGCCCGTCGGCGGGACTCACTGCGCCTCGACGATCATCCCCGCGCCGACCGTACGGTTGGTGGCCTCGTCGATGATCACAAAGCCGCCGGTGGTGCGGTTGCGGCGGTACTCGTCCGCGAGCAGCGGCACGGTGGTCCGCAACCGCACCCGGCCGATCTCGTTGAGCCCGAGCCCGTCGGCGGACTCGTCGCGGTGCAACGAGTTGACGTCCAGCCGGTAGTGCAGCCCGCGCACGATCGCCCGCGCGGAACGGGTGGTGTGCTTGATCGCGTACCTGCCGCCGACCTGGAGCGGACGGGTCTCGTCCATCCAGCAGACCATCGCCTCGATGTCCTGGGACACCGCCGGGGCGTTGTTCGGGCGGCAGATCATGTCGCCCCGGGAGATGTCGATCTCGTCTTCCAGGCGTACGGTCACCGACATCGGCGGGAACGCCTCCGCGACCGGCCCGTCGGCGGTCTCCACGGCGGCGATCCGGCTGGTGAACCCGGACGGCAGCACCATCACCTCGTCGCCCGGCTTGAGCACGCCGGAGGCGACCTGGCCGGCGTAGCCCCGGTAGTCGGTGACCGTGGTCGACTGCGGGCGGATCACGTACTGCACCGGGAACCGGACGTCGACCAGGTTGCGGTCGCTGGCGATGTGCACCCGCTCCAGGTGGTGCAGCAGCGACGGGCCCTCGTACCAGGGCATGTTCTCCGACCGGGCGACGATGTTGTCGCCGCGCAGCGCCGAGATCGGCACCACCGTCAGGTCGGGCACGTCGAGCTTCGCGGCGAACGCGGTGAACTCGTCCGCGATCCGCTCGAAGACCTCCTGCGAGAAGTCGACCAGGTCCATCTTGTTGACGCAGAGGACCAGGTGCGGCACGCGCAGCAGCGAGCAGAGGAACGCGTGCCGGCGGGACTGCTCGACCAGGCCCTTGCGGGCGTCCACCAGGATCAGCGCCAGGTCGGCCGTCGACGCCCCGGTGACCATGTTGCGGGTGTACTGGATGTGCCCCGGGGTGTCCGCGATGATGAACTTCCGCCGGGGGGTGGCGAAGTAGCGGTACGCCACGTCGATGGTGATGCCCTGCTCACGCTCGGCCCGCAGGCCGTCGGTGAGCAGCGCCAGGTTCGTGTACTCGTCGCCCCGGGCCGCGCTTACCGCCTCGACGGCGGCGAGCTGGTCGGTGAAGAGCGACTTCGTGTCGTAGAGCAGCCGGCCGATCAGGGTCGACTTGCCGTCGTCGACGCTGCCGGCGGTGGCGAAGCGCAGCAGGTCCATCGGCCTGCCGGGCGTCTCGGTGGCCGCGGGCGCGACGGTCTCGGTGGTCATCAGAAGTAGCCCTCCCGCTTGCGGTCCTCCATGGCGGCCTCGCTGACCCGGTCGTCGCCCCGGGTGGCGCCGCGCTCGGTGATCCGGGTGGCGGCGACCTCCTCGATGACCTTCTCGACCGTGTCGGCGTCGGAACGGACCGCCGCCGTGCAGGACGCGTCGCCCACCGTCCGGTAGCGCACCCGCGCCTTGAACCGGTCCTCGCCCGCCCGGGGGCGGAAGAACTCGTTGACCGCGTAGAGCATCCCGTCGCGCTCGACCACCTCGCGCTCGTGGGCGTAGTAGATCGACGGCAGGGCGATGCGCTCGCGCGCGATGTAGTGCCAGACGTCCAGCTCGGTCCAGTTGGACAGCGGGAAGACCCGGATCGACTCGCCCGGGTGGTGGCGGCCGTTGTAGAGCGACCACAGCTCCGGGCGCTGGTTCTTCGGGTCCCACTGGCCGAACTCGTCGCGGAAGCTGAACACCCGCTCCTTGGCGCGGGCCTTCTCCTCGTCGCGGCGGGCGCCGCCGAAGAGCGCGTCGAACCGGTGCTTCTCCACCGCGTCCAGCAGCACCGGCGTCTGGATCCGGTTGCGCATCCCGTCGCCCGACTCCCGCACCAGCCCGCTGGCCAGCGCCTCCGGCACGCTCGCCACCACCAGTTGCAGCCCCAGCTCGGCGACCCGCTGGTCCCGGTATTCCAGGACCTCGGGGAAGTTGTGCCCGGTGTCCACGTGCATGACCGGGAACGGGATGTTGGCCGGGGCGAACGCCTTCTGGGCCAGCCGGAGCATCACGATCGAGTCCTTGCCGCCCGAGAAGAGCAGCACCGGCCGCTCCATCTCGGCGACCACCTCGCGCATCACGAAGATGCTCTCGGCCTCCAGCGCGTCGAGGTGCGACACCTGGTAGGCGGCGGGGGCGGTCATGACACGGGCTCGCTTCGCTCGAATCCGCTCATCGATATTCCAGACCTTTCCGGTCGGGCATGCCAAGAAGTGCCGCTCAGGCTACCCGGAATGACGCTGCAACGCTGCAAGCAACCGACTGGCGAGATCCTCGCGGCAGACCAGCAGGTCCGGCAGGCGCGGATCCGCCTCGTTGTATCTCAGCGCAGAACCGTCGATCCGGGAAGCGTGCAGCCCGGTGGCCGTCGCCACAGCGACCGGCGCGGCCGAATCCCACTCGTACTGGCCGCCCGCGTGGATGTAGGCGTCCACCTCACCGGTGACCACCGCGGCGATCTTCGCCCCGGCCGAGCCCATCGGCACCAGGTGCGCCCCGACGTCCTCCGCCAGGTCGGTCAGGAACACCGGCGGCCGGCTCCGGCTCGCCGCCAGGCGGATCGTCCGCCCGCCGGGCGCCGCGGCCGCCTCCGGGGTCAGCTGCGGGTACGCCGGCGGATAGTCGGTGCCCAGCACCCGTTGCTGCGCCGGCAGCCCGACCGCGCCCGCCACCAGCCCGTGCGGCGTCGGCGCGTCCCGCGCCCAGAGCGCCACGTGCACCGCCCAGTCGGAACGGCCCTCCTCGGCGAACTCCCGGGTGCCGTCCAACGGGTCGATGATCCACACCCGGTCGGCCGCCAGCCGGGAGACCGCCTCGGCGTTCACCTCCGCCGCCCAGGCCAGCCGCGAACCCTCGTCCTCCTCGGAGAGGACCGCATCACCCGGCCGCCACTTCGCCAGCTCGGTGCGGATCAGGTCGTGCGAGACCTTGTCGCCCGCCGACTTCAACGCCCCCGCGTCGGCGAAACCCATCTCGGACCGCAGGCCGAGCAGCGCCTGACCGGCCCGGGCCGCCAGCCACCGGGCGAAAGCGCCGTCGATCATCGGAGGACTGCCCATGACTCCTGCTCCCGTCGCCTCGCCGTGCTCCGCACCCGGCACGTCGCCGCCGACGAGCCGCCCCGACGGTCGCGTCGCGCCGAAAGGCGAAGACTACCGGCCCCCGGCGCCCGACCCTGCCCTCACACCCCGTGGTAGAGGTTCTGCGTCGGCTCCACGCCCCTGGTGATCACCGACTCCACCACATCCGCGGCCCGGTCCACCAGGAACTCCAGCTCCTTGCGCTCCGCCGCGCCGAAATCCGACAGTACGTAGTCCGCCGGGTCCTGCCGCCCCGGGGGCCGGCCGATGCCGAACCGCACCCGGACGTACTCCTTCGTGCCCAGCGACTTCGACATCGAACGCAGGCCGTTGTGCCCGCCCTCGCCACCGCCGCACTTCACCCGCACCTGCCCGTAGCCGATGTCCAACTCGTCGTGCACCGCGACCACCCGGCCCGGCGGCACCTTGTGGAACTGGGCCAGACCGGTCACCGGCCCGCCGGAGAGGTTCATGTACGTCAGCGGCTTGACCAGCACCAGCTTCGGCCCGCCGAGACCGAGCCGCCCCTCGGCGACCTCCGCCACCGCCCGCTTGTGCCGGCCGAACCTCGCGCCGAGCCGGCCCGCCAGCAGGTCGGCCACCATGAAGCCGACGTTGTGCCGGTTGCCGGCGTACTCCCGACCCGGGTTGCCCAGGCCGACCACCAGCCACGGCCCCGTCTCGTCCGTCACGCCCCGCCCCTCCCGCTGCTCGCCGTCACCCGCCCGCCCGGACACCGATACGCCGACAGGCGCCCCCGACCGCGCGGGGACGCCTGTCGCAACGATGCGAACCGATCAGGCCTCGGTCTTCGCCTCGGCGTTCTCCTCGCCCTCCGCGGCCGGAGCCTCGGCGGCCTCGGCGGTCTCCTCGCCGACACCGGCCTCGGCCTCCTCGGCGGCCTCCTCGGCGGCCTCCTCGACCTCGGGGAGGGTGGCCTCGAGCTGCTCGGCGGTCGGCGCGGCGGTCACCGAAGCGACCGTCTGGTCCGCGTCGGCGGCCAGCTCGACGCCGGCCGGCAGCTCCACGTCGCCGGCGGTGACCTGGGTGCCGGCCTCCAGGCCCTCGATCGAGGCCTCCAGGTGGTCCGGCACCTTGGTGGCGTCGGCGGTGACCGACAGGGTGTCGTGGTCGTGCACGATCAGGGTGTCCCGCGCGGCCTCGCCGGTCAGCTGCACCGGGACCTCGACGGTGACCTTCTCGCCCCGGCGGACCAGCAGCAGGTCCACGTGCTCGAAGGTGTCCTTGATCGGGTCGCGCTGGATCGCCTTCGGCAGCGCCAGCACCTGGGTGCCGTCGCTGACCTCGATCGCGAAGAGCTGGTTGGCGCCGCCCTTGCGGATCGCGGCGGCGAACTCACGCGACGGCAGCGCGATGTGCTTGGGCTTCTCGCCGTGGCCGTACAGCACGGCGGGCACCTTGCCGGCCCGGCGGGTACGACGGGCACCACCCTTGCCGAACTCGGTGCGGGGCTCGGCGCTGATCTTTACCTCGGACACGGGAGAACTCCTGATGCTTTCGCTGCGGCGGCTTGTCGTCTGGCGGTGCTGGGGCGAGGGGCTCGCTGGGGCTCATGCGTCGAGAACGACTGCCCGGAGCACCGCGTCGATGACGGTGCCTCCGTGCGGCGCTTCTCAGCGGCCCGCCGGGCACCCTCGCCGTGGCAACCGCACCAGTCTACCCGAGCTGATTCCGCGCGTTCCGGCAGTCCCCTTATCACCGTTCCCGCAGCCCCGCAGGGCGATTTCGGCCCGCCCCGGCGGCACCCGCCGCCGGGCGCCGGGCCGGCCCGGCGCCGACCGGCCTTCCCACCCGTGACCGGCCTTCCCACCCGTGACCGGCCTTCCCACCCGTGACCGGTCGACGCAGCGACGCCGCTGCCGGAGCGCCGACGCCGGACCGGGGGCGGCGGTGCCCGCCCGGCCCGGCGTCAGACGGTCAGCTCAGGCCGCCGAAGAGGGTCGTCACGGAACCGTCGTCGAAGACCTCACGGATCGCCCGCGCCAGCAGCGGCGCGATCGACAGCACGGTGATCTTGTCGAGCTGCTTCTCGGGCGGCAGCGGCAGCGTGTTGGTCACCACGACCTCGCTGATCGGGGCGTTCTTCAGCCGCTCGGTCGCCGGGTCGGAGAGCAGCGCGTGCGTCGAGGCCACGATCACGTCGGCCGCGCCGGACTCCCGGAGGATGTCCGCCGCACCGCAGATCGTGCCGCCCGTGTCGATCATGTCGTCGACGATCAGGCAGACGCGGCCCTCGACCTCGCCGACCACCCGGTTCGCCACCACCTGGTTCGGCTTCAGCGGGTCCCGGGTCTTGTGGATGAACGCCAGCGGGCAGCCGCCCAGCCGGTCCGTCCACCGCTCGGCCACCCGCACCCGGCCCGAGTCCGGCGCGACCACCGTCATCGGGCGGCCGGCGTACTTGTGCTGGACGTACTCGGCGAGGATGTCCATCGCGAAGAGGTGGTCGACGGGGCCGTCGAAGAAGCCCTGGATCTGCGCGGTGTGCAGGTCGACGGTCAGGATCCGGTTCGCCCCGGCCGTCTTCAGCAGGTCCGCCACCAGCCGGGCCGAGATCGGCTCCCGGCCGCGGTGCTTCTTGTCCTGCCGCGCGTACGGGTAGAACGGCAGGACCACCGTGATCCGCTTGGCCGAACCGCGCTTCAGCGCGTCGATCATGATCAGGGTCTCCATGACCCAGGTGTTCACCCCGTGCGTCACGGACTGCACCACGAAGGCGTCCGAACCGCGTACCGAGTCCTTGAACCGTACGAAGATCTCACCGTTGGCGAACTCGTACGCGTCGGCCGGCGTCGGCGCGACGCCGAGCACCTCACCGATCTCCTTGGCCAACTCCGGAAAGCCACGTCCGGAAAAAAGCATCAGGCTCTTGCGGTTTTCGGCGACGATGCTGCCCATGGGCCCGTCTGCTCCCGTTGGTCGGTGGTACCCGGCGGTGGTGGTGGGCCGGGGACTATTCGGTTGCAGTATCCCCCGCGCCCGGGGCCGACCTGACCGGCTCGGCATCCCCGTGGATTGCCTCACCTTCACTTGCCCCGGGTCCCGGCGCCGACGCACCCTCATCCGCTGCCTGGGCCCGCGCGGCCGCCTCGGCGGAGACCGTGCCCGCCCGCTTGCGGGCCACCCAACCGTCGATGTTGCGCTGCGGCGCACGGGTCACCCCGAGCGCGCCCGCCGGCACGTCCTGCGCGATCGCGCTGCCCGCCGCCACGTACGCCCCGGCGCCCACCTCGACGGGCGCGATCAGGCTGGTGTCGCAGCCGACGAACGCGCCCTCGCCGACCGTGGTGCGGTGCTTGTTCACCCCGTCGTAGTTCACGAAGATCGTCGCCGCGCCGATGTTCGCCTTCGCGCCGATCGTCGCGTCCCCCACGTACGACAGGTGCGGCACCTTCGCGCCCGCACCCACCTCCGAGTTCTTCACCTCGACGAACGTGCCGACCTTGGCCTTCTCGGCGAGCCGGGCGTCCGGCCGCAGGTACGCGTACGGCCCGACGCTGGCGCCCGCACCGACCTCCGCGCCCACCGCGTGGCTGCGCAGCACCGTGGCGCCCGGGCCGACGACGGTGTCGACAAGCGTCACGTCCGGCCCGACCACCGCGCCCGTGCCGACCACCGTGCCGCCGCGCAGCTGGGTGTTCTGGTCGACCACCGCGTCCCGGTCGAGGGCGACCGTCACGTCGATCCAGGTGGTGTCCGGGTCGAGCAGGCTGACCCCGGTGCGCATCCACGCCTCGTTGACCCGGTCGCGCAGCAGCCGGCGCAGGGCGGCCAGCTCGACCCGGTCGTTGCAGCCCAGCGTCTCCACGTGGTCCGCCGCCACGTGCACCGCCACCGGCTCGCCGGCCGAGCCCAGCAGGGCGAAGACGTCGGTCAGGTACTCCTCGCCCTGGTCGTTGTCGGTCGACAGCTTGCCCAGCGCGTCGCGCAGCCGGGCCACGTCGAACGCGTAGATGCCGGCGTTGATCTCCCGGATCGCCCGCTGCGCGGGGGTCGCGTCGCGCTCCTCGACGATCTGCTCCAGCCGCCCGTCGGTGTCGCGCACGATCCGGCCCAGGCCGGTCGGGTCGGGCACCTCGGCGGCGAGCACGGTCGCCGCCGCGCGTGCCTCCTCGTGCGCCGCCACCAGCGCGGCAACCGTCTCCGGGCGGAGCAGCGGCACGTCACCGTTGATCACGATCACGGTGCCGGTGGCGTCCGGCGCGGCGTCCAGCGCGATCCGGACGGCGTGTCCGGTGCCGAGCTGCTCGGCCTGGAGCACCGGGGTGGCGTCGGGGGCGATCTCCGCGAGGTGCGCGCGGACCTGGTCGGCGCCGTGCCCCACCACGACCACCGTGCGGTCCGCGGCCAGCGGAGCGGCGGCGGCGAGCACGTGGCCGACGAGGGTACGGCCGAGCAGCGGGTGCAGCACCTTGGGCAGCGCCGACTTCATCCGCTTGCCCTCACCGGCGGCGAGCACGACAACGGTGCGGAGGTGGGGCTGGGACACGACACGGGCTCCCGTCGGGACGGCGAACAGTCTCGCGGCCATGCTAACCAGACGGCGAGCCGCCGTTCGGCATGGCCACACGAATGCCGTGAGACGCGGTGTGAGCTGGGGTGCCTGGATTCGAACCAGGAGCTCAAGGCTCCAAAGGCCTGCGGGTTGCCGTTACCCCACACCCCATAAAAATGTCAAGCTTCGCGCACCGCCATTGACGGTTCGCCTCGCTCGACGGTCTGGAACAGCTCGGCGATCATACCTTCGATCCGCCAGTAGAGCTCGCGGCTACGCGGCACGGTGATCACCAGGCAGCCACGATAGTCGTCCCCGACGTTGCGCCGCAGCGTGGCCGGACGGTGTTTCTTGAGGTTGGCGCGCTGGAAGCGATCGACCGGCAGGTCGAGCTTCCGGGCCCACCATTTCAGTGCCGCGTCGAGGTCGGCCGTCTCATGGATGCTGATGCGATAGCTGGGCACGGCACGGTCGACCCCGCACACCTCGAGAAAACGCAGGAAGAGCGCGAGCAGCCCCGGATCGCTGTTGACGAACTGGAGGCGGTCGTCCCGCCGCCACGGCTTGGACTTCGTCCCCTCGCACCAGTAGATCGCCGCACCGAGGAGGAGGAGATCCCGGTCGGCGAGGGAGCCCACCAGGCCGGCCGCACGCACCTGCTCCGCGGCCCGGGCCGTGTCGCGGGCCTTTCGGTGCGCCGACCACCGCGCCTCGGTCATCAGCGCCGCGTGAGCCCGGCGCCGCTCAGCGCCCGCTCCCTCCTCGGCCAGCGGCAGGTCCCTGACCCACTGGTAGGCGGTCGACTTCGCCACGCCGAGCTGGCGGGCTATGTCGTTGACGGAACGCCCCTCGGCGCGCAGCTCGACTGCCGCCGCCCTGAGGTCGTCCTTGGCATTGGGTCGGCGGGTCCGCTCGGGCGCCGGCACGCCCCGGAGAAGGTCGTGGACCCGGTTGCGCCCGAGCCCGGTCCGTGCCCGGATCTCGCGGACGGAGAGCTGCTCGACGGTGCGCAGCCGGCGCACCTCGTCAGCCAGGGGATCGCTCATGAGCAGCACTTTAGAACGCACGTACGACAGCACCAGACATTCATCCCTGACGCTGTCCCATGCGCCTCGCCAGCGCCTAAGTTACGGTGACGTAGGCGTAACTTCGTGATCACTCCGTCCCTCTGCGAGGTGCCCATGTCCGCTACGTCCCTCGACCCCGCCGCCGGACCGAAGCCCCTCACCCAGGGCACCCAGTCCCGGGGCATCCTCATCGCCCTCTGGGCGTTCGTGGTGATCCCATTCCTGGCCCTCGTCGCCGCCGTACCGGTCGCCTGGGGTGGCTGGCTGAGCTGGACCGACGTGGCCGTCGCCGGGTTCTGGTACGTGCTCTCCGGGCTGGGCATCACGGTCGGCTACCACCGGTACTTCACGCACGGGTCGTTCAAGGCGAAGCGCTGGCTGCGGATCGCGCTGGCAGTGTCCGGCTCGCTTGCGGTGCAGGGCGAGATCATCCAGTGGGTGGCCGACCACCGACGCCACCACGCCTTCTCCGACCTGGAGGGCGACCCGCACTCGCCGTGGCGGTTCGGGGAGAGCGTCCGCGGCCTGACGAAGGGCCTGTTCCACGCGCACGTCGGCTGGCTCTTCGGCCGGGAGCTGTCCAACCGGAAGCGCTTCGCCCCGGACCTGCTCGCCGACCGGGACATCAGCCGGGTGGACCGGCTGTTCCCGCTGCTGGTGGTGGTCTCGGTGCTCGGTCCCGCGCTGATGGGCGGCCTGCTCACCTGGTCGTGGCGGGGAGCGCTGTCCGCGCTCTTCTGGGCCGGCCTGGTGCGCATCGCCCTCCTGCACCACGTGACGTGGTCCATCAACTCCGTCTGCCACGTCTACGGGGAGCGGCCGTTCGCGATGCGCCAGGGCGACCGCGCGTCGAACTTCTGGCCGCTGGCGATCGTGTCGTTCGGCGAGAGCTGGCACAACCTGCACCACGCCGACCCGACCAGCGCCCGGCACGGCGTGCTGCGCGGCCAGGTGGACATCTCGGCGCGGGTGATCTGGCTGTTCGAGAGGCTCGGCGCGGCGTGGGACGTGCGCTGGCCGAAGCCCGAACGCATCGCGGCGAAGCTCGTCGCACCGGCCGCCGGCCGGTAGCGCGGTCGATGGGCGCGGAGGTCGCCTGGCAGGATGGCCGGGTGACCGAGCGCCGGCGGAATGACGAGAACATGGCGGATGTCCCTGGCAACGACGGCACGACCGGCCGGCGGCGGGTGGTTCCCGCCGCGGCCCCCAAACCCTCCTCACGCGTACGCATGTCGGCGGCCCAGCGCCGGGAGCAGCTGATCTCGACCGCCCGGCAGATCTTCGCCGAGCGCGGCTTCGACGCCACCTCCATCGAGGAGGTGGCGGCCCGCGCGAAGGTCTCCAAGCCGGTGGTCTACGAGCACTTCGGCGGCAAGGAGGGGCTCTACGCGGTGGTGGTGGACCGGGAGGTCCGCGCCCTGCTGGACCGGATCACCACGGCCCTGACCGCCGGGCACCCCCGCGAGTTGCTGGAGCAGGCGGCGCTGGCCCTGCTGACGTACATCGAGGAGGAGACCAGCGGCTTCCGGGTGCTGGTGCGGGAGTCGCCGGTGCTGTCGGCGGCGGGCAACTTCAGCAGCGTCATGAACGACGTGGCGCACCAGGTGGAGCACATCCTGGGCGCCGAGTTCTCCAGCCGGGGCTACGACCCGAAGCTGGCCGAGCTCTACTCGCAGGCGCTGGTGGGGATGGTGGCGCTGACCGGCCGCTGGTGGCTGGAGGTGCGCAAGCCGCGCAAGGAGACGGTGGCGGCGCACCTGGTCAACCTGGCCTGGAGCGGGCTGTCGCACCTGGAGGCCAAGCCGAGCCTGATCACGGTGCGGGGGCGCTGACCCCGACGTCGGTCAGCGGCCGTGGGCCTCGGAGACCGGGTGGTGCCGCAGCCGCCGTTCCTCCTCGGCGTGCTCGTCGGTGCCGACCTTGTCGTACAGGCCGGTGCCGAGCAGGAGCAGGCCGAAGAGCATCGACACGATGACCGTGGACATCGAGAAGTTGAGGAAGTTGGCCTCGGTCTGGAGCACGGACATCATGAGGACGCTGGTGACCAGGAAGACGACCCCGGCGGTCAGGTTCATGTAGTGGCCGAGGTTGCCGCGCCGGGACGCGCCGACGATGAGCACGATCCCGAAGGCGACGGAGGCCAGCGAGAAGGCCAGGTTGGTGCGGAGCCCGAGGGCCCAGTTGTCGCCCCGGTCGAAGAGCGGGTCGCCCGCCGTCAGGGCGACGCCCCAGACGCCGAAGACCAGGATGTAGAGCCCCACCAGGCCGGCGAGGACCCGGTAGACCGGCCGCGCCGGATGGTTCACGGGAAAGTGCGGCATGACCCCTCCACCAGTCAGGACATTCGCCCCGATTGTCCCAAAGGAGGAGGTCGCCCGTCCGCCAAACCGCCCGACAAAGGCGGAAACCACGAAGGTCCCACCCCACCTGGCAGCAACGGGCCGGGCGGAGCGGGACCACGACAGGTTTTCGCCGGAGCCCGACCCGCGCAGGGATCAAGCCTGACCGCCCGGAGCGGGTCGGGCTCCGGCGAAAACCCCACAACCACTCAGAGCACGAGCCGGGCCTTCTGCCAGGCCTCCTGCTCCTCGTCCGTGCCGACCTTGCCGTACATTCCGACCATCAGCAGGACCAGGCTGACCACCATCAGCGCGATGACGGTGAAGATGCTGAAGTTGAAGATGTTGGCCTCGGTCTGGATGAAGGCGAGACCGGCGAGGCTGATCACCATGATGGCGTACGCCAGCCACTGGTTGATCATGACGTCGATGTTGCGGCCGATCGCGGTGCCGGCCAGCACCGCGGCCCCCAGCAGGGCGCTGAGCAGCGAGAAACCGAGGTTCGTGCCCTGGCCGAGGACCTGGGTGTCATCCTGGGCGAGGGCCTCGTTGCCGGCGCTCGCGATGATGCCGAGCACGCCGAAGGCCACCAGGTACAGACCGGTCAGCCCGCCGATCGCCCGGTAGACCGGCCGCGCGGGGTGGTTGACGGGGGTGTGGGCCATGTCTGAGTCTCCAACGCCGTTCGGGTGAGGGGTCGCCGACGATTGTCCCGCACCCCGGAGTGTGACGCCGCACACGGGGGCCTCCGGTGTGCGGCGCCGCGACCAGGGGGGCGACTCAGGTCGCCGGGATCTCCTCGGCCAGGGCCAGCCAGGACTCCTCGGTCCGCTCCCGCTCGGCCCGCAGCTCCTTGAGCTGGGCGTCGAGCTCGGCGACCTTCGCGTAGTCGGTGGCGTGCGTGGCGAGCTGGTCGAGCAGCGTCGCCTCCTTCTGCTCCAGCTTGCCGACCTGCCGTTCCAGCCGGGCCAGTTCCTTGCGGGCCTGCCGCGCCTCGGCGGCGGACATGCCGGTCGCCGCGGGGGTGTCGGCGCCACCCCCGGGGGCCGTCTCCGGCATCGCTGGGCCGGGCTGGCCGGCGGCCCGGGCGAGGTACTCGTCGACGCCCCCGGGCAGGTGCACCAGCCGCCCGTCGCCGAACATCCCGTACGCGACTTCACTGACCCGCTCGATGAGGTACCGGTCGTGGCTGGCCACGATGACGGTGCCGGGCCAGGAGTCGAGCAGGTCCTCCAGCGCGGCGAGGGTGTCGGTGTCCAGGTCGTTGGTGGGCTCGTCGAACAGCAGCACGTTCGGCTCCCCCGCCAGCAGGCGGAGCATCTGCAACCGGCGACGCTCGCCGCCGGAGAGGTCGCTGACGGGCGTCCAGAGCCGCCGGTCGTCGAAGCCGAAGACCTCGGCGAGCTGGGCGGCGGAGACCTCCCGGTCGCCGAGTTGCACCCGCCGGGCGACCTCCTCCACCGCTTCGAGCACCCGCAGGTGGCCGGGCAGTTCGGCCAGCTCCTGGGAGAGGAAGGCCGGCCGGACGGTCGAGCCGGTGGCGAAGCGCCCGCCGTCGGGGCGGGTGATGCCGGCCAGCATCCGCAGCAGGGTGGTCTTGCCGGCCCCGTTGCGGCCGAGGATGGCGATCCGGTCGCCGGGGCCGACCTGCCAGGTGGTGTCGCGCAGGATCTCCTTCGGGCCGGCGTGCAGGGTGACCTGCGCCAGGTCGTACACCTGCTTGCCGAGCCGGGCGGTGGCGAGCCGTTGCAGCGACATGGTGTCGCGCGCCGGCGGGACGTCGGCGATGAGGGCGTTGGCGGCGTCGATGCGGAACTGCGGCTTGGAGGTGCGGGCGGGCGGGCCGCGCCGCAGCCAGGCGATCTCCTTGCGGAGCAGGTTCTGCCGGCGGGCCTCGGTGGCTGCGGCGACCCGGTCCCGCTCGGCGCGGGCGAGGGTCCAGGCGGCGAAGCCGCCCTCGTACGCCCGGACGGTCTGGTCGGCGACCTCCCAGGTGGTGGTGCAGACGGCGTCGAGGAACCACCGGTCGTGGGTGACCACGACGAGCGCGCCCTTGCGGCCGACGAGGTACTTCGCCAGCCAGTCGACGCCGCCGACGTCGAGGTGGTTGGTGGGCTCGTCGAGGATGAGCAGGTCGGACTCGCGGACCAGCAGCGCGGCCAGCGCGACCCGCCGCCGCTCGCCGCCGGACATCGGGCCGACGGGCTGGTCGAGGCCGAGGTGGGGCATGCCGAGGCCGTCGAGGATGGCCCGCACGCCGGCGTCACCGGCCCACTCATGCTCGGCGCCCATGCTCTCGCCGAGCCAGGCGGTGCCGAGCACCACGTCCCGGACGGTGGCCTCGGGGGCGAGCTGGAGGCTCTGCGGCAGCCAGGCGACCCGCAGGTCGCGGCGGTGGGTGACCCGCCCGTCGTCCGGTTCCTCGATGCGGGTGAGCAGCCGCAGCAGGGTGGACTTGCCGGCGCCGTTGAGGCCGACCACGCCGATCCGGTCGGCGTCGTCCAGGCCGAGCGAGACGTCGGTGAGCAGCGGCCCGGCGGCGCCGTAGCCCTTGGACACCCGGTCCAGGTTGACGATGTTGGCCACGACCTCACCTCCCATGATCAAGGCGTCCCGGTGCCGGCCGGCACCTGGGACGCCTGAGTCTCCAGCGTACGCGGACCGCCCCGCCGCCCGCCGGGCGCGGGCTCCACCCGGCGCCGCCTGGAGAGGCGGTACCGGGGGGCCGGGAGCGCGGGATCGGGCGGGGTGGGCCGGTCAGGCGATGCGCGCGCCGGGCACCGGGCCGTGCGCGGTGCGCGCCTCGCGGCACACGTCGGCGGACGTCAGCTCCGCGGCGATCCGCTCGGCGTCGGCGGCGTCCGCCGCGAGGAAGACGCAGGTCGGCCCCGAGCCGGAGACGATGCCGGCCAGCGCCCCGGCCGCCTCGCCGGCCTTCAGCGTCTCCGCCAGCGACGGGCGCATGGCCAGGGCGGCGTCCTGGAGGTCGTTACCGAGGGCCGCGGCGAGCACCCGCGGGTCCCGCTGGCGCAGCGCGGCGAAGAGCGCGTCGGTGCTGCCCAGCGGCTCGCCGGCCACGCCGGCCGCGCGCAGCCGGTCCAGTTCCCGGTAGGCGACCGGGGTGGAGAGGCCGCTGTCGGCCACGGCCACCACCCAGTGCCAGGTGGTGGGGCGGGCCAGCACGGGGCTGACCGACTCGCCCCGGCCGGTGCCGAGCGCGGTGCCGCCGTGGATCAGGAACGGCACGTCGGAGCCGAGGTCGGCGGCGATCCGGGCCAGCTCGTCGCGGGACAGCCCGGTCCCCCAGAGCGTGTCGCAGGCGACCAGCGCCGCGGCCGCGTCGGCGCTGCCTCCGGCCAGCCCACCGGCAAGCGGGATCTGCTTGCGCAGGTGCAGCCGGGCGTGCGGCGGCACCCCCGCGTAGCCGGCGAGGGCGCGGGCCGCCCGGATGGCCAGGTTGGTGTCGTCCAGGGCCAGCTCGCCGGCGCCCTCGCCCTCCATGGTCAGGGTGAGCGTGTCGCCCCGGCGGGCGGTCAGCTCGTCGTGGATGGAGATGGCGTGGTAGACGGTGTTCAGCTCGTGGTAGCCGTCAGGGCGCAGCGGCCCCACCCCGAGGTGCAGGTTGACCTTGGCAGGCACCCGGACCCGCACCGGTCCGCTGGCTCCGCGCCGCCGCTGCTCGTCCTCGTCGTCCGGTCCCCAGGCCTCGGTCACGGGCGTCAGCCTACTGCGCTGCGGGTGGGGCGGTCGGGGCCGACGCGGCGATGGCGGCGAACTGCTCGACGGTGAGCGACTCCCCGCGTGCGCCGGGGTCGACGCCGGCGGCGGTGAGCGCGTCGGCCGCCCGGTCCGCGCCGCCGGCCCAGCCGGCCAACGCGGCGCGCAGGGTCTTGCGGCGCTGCGCGAAGGCCGCGTCCACCACGGCGAAGACCCGTTGCCGGGGTACGTCGGCGCGGGGCGGCTCGCGGCGGGTGAAGGCGACCAGCCCGGAGTCGACGTTCGGCACCGGCCAGAAGACGTTCGGCGGGACCTTCCCGGCGGCGCGGGACGAGGCGTACCAGGCGAGCTTGACCGACGGTACGCCGTACACCTTGGAGCCGGGACCGGCGACGAGCCGGTCGGCGACCTCCTTCTGCACCATCACCAGCCCGTGCCGCAGGCTGGGCAGCTCGGCGAGCAGGTGCAGCACCACCGGCACGGCCACGTTGTAGGGCAGGTTCGCCACCAGCGCGGTCGGCGCGGGTTCGGCCAACTGGGCGGCGCGGACGCGCAGCGCGTCGGCGTGGTGCACGGTCAGCCGCGCGGCGTCGGGCCCGGCGTGCCGGGCGGCGGTGTCGGGCAGCGCGCCGGCCAGCGTCGCGTCGAGTTCCACGGCGTGCACGTGCGCGGCGGCCGGGAGCAGGGCGAGGGTGAGGGAGCCGAGGCCGGGGCCGACCTCCAGCGCCACGTCGTCCGGGGCCAGGCCGGCGGCGGTGACGATGCGCCGGACGGTGTTCGGGTCGTGCACGAAGTTCTGGCCGAGCCTCTTGGTGGGGGTGACGCCCAGCCGGGCGGCCAGTTCCCGGATCTCCGCCGGGCCGAGGAGACCGGTCACGCCCCGTAGCCTATGCGGACCGCCTTCCGGGCGCGCGGGCCAGGGGTCCTGACCGTCACCACAGGCCGAAGGCGCGGTCGCCGGTGGCGGAGACGGCGGCGCAGAGCTCGTCCAGGTCCGTGCCCGTCGTCTCGGCCAGCGACCGTACGGTCAGCGGGATCAGGTACGAGGCGTTCGGCCGGCCCCGGTGCGGCATCGGGGTCAGGTAGGGCGCGTCGGTCTCCACCAGGATCTGCTCGACCGGGGTCAGCGCGGCGGCCTCCCGCAGCGCGGCGGCGCTGCCGAAGGTGACCGTGCCGGCGAAGCTGAGCAGGTAGCCCCGGCGGACGCACTCGCGGGCGAAGTCGGCGTCGCCGGAGAAGCAGTGCAGCACCACGGTGTCCGGGGCGCCCTCGTCGTCGAGGATCCGCAGCACGTCGGCGTGCGCGTCGCGGTCGTGGACGACCAGCGCCTTGCCGTACCGCTTGGCGATGGCGATGTGCGCCCGGAAGCTCTCCTCCTGGACGGCGCGGCCCTCCTCGCCGGTGCGGAAGAAGTCCATTCCCGTCTCGCCGATGCCGCGCACCCGGTCCCGGGCGGCGAGCGCCTCGATCTCGCGCAGCGCCTCGTCCAGGTCGGGCAGGCGGGGGGCCTCGTTCGGGTGCAGCGCCACGGTGGCCAGCACGGCCGGGTGGTTGTCGGCGACGTCGGCCCCCCAGCGGGAGGAGGCGACGTCCACCCCGACCTGCACGAGTCGGTCGACGCCCACCGAGGCGGCGACGGCCACGGCCACGGCGACCGGGTCCTCGACGGGTACGACGCCCGGGTCCCCGTCCGCCTGCGGCTGCGGGGGCACGCCGGCCTCGCTGACGGTGATGTCGAGGTGGGTGTGGCTGTCCAGCACGGGGCGGGGCAGCGGCTCGGGCACGGGCGGGAACTCCCCGGCCCGGCGGGCGGCGCGCTGCTTGCGGGTTTCGGTGGGCTCGCTCATCGCGGTCAGCATCACACACCGCCGGTGGTCCGCGTCGTGGGGACGCCACCGCCTGTTCACCGGGACGGCACATCTCGCGCCTAGCGTCGTCGGCGTGACCATCACCCCTCAGGCCAGCGGAAACGGCCCGCGTGTGACGTACGGGGGCGTGGTGTACCCGGCGGAGGAGATCGCCCGGGGCGCGGCGTACGAGCTGTTCAGTGCCGAGGAGGCGCCCGGCTTCGAGTGGGCGCCCCGGCCCGGGGTCACGCTGCCGTGGCGCAGGTTCGTGCACGCCACCGAGGTCACCGTCGTGCCTCCCGTGGCCGAGCCGGGCGACGAGGCGGAGTCCCTGCTGCTGGTGCCGCTGCACCGGGAGCGGGGCTGGGCGTACGTGCAGCAGCTCAGCCAGCAGCCCGCCGCGGCCGGGGACCCGACGCTGGCGGCGGTGCGCGCCTCCGCGGTCGTCCGGCGGGGCACCCGGATGGTGAAGGTGCTCTCCGCGCGGCAGCTCGCCGGTTACGTGCGCGGGTGGCTGCCGCACGGGTTCTGCTATCGGGAGCACGACGTGGCGCACCTGCGTACGCCGTCGGCGACGGCCGTGCTGCGCACCGACGGCGCGGACGGTCCCGACGGCGCGGACGTGACGTACGCGCTGCGCTGGCGGGCGGCCGACCCGGCCGACTACGACGTGCCGGTCGGCGGGGCGCACCGGGGGCTGACCGCGCTCGCGCCCCGGGACCGGCTGGGCGGGGCGGTGCTCGGCACCGGTTTCGTGCCCAGCAGCACCCAGCTCGTCCCGGAGTTCGTCACCCGGGACTTCGCGGACCTGCCGATGCCGGCGAACGCCACCCTGCTCGCGTACCCGGCCGACGGCGTGGAGGTGGTGCTCTACAGCTACCAGGCCGAGCAGCGCGGCTGGCTGCGGATGGCCGGCCCGCAGTGGCGGCACCTGCTGGCGGCGGTGCCGGGGCTCTCCCCCGACCAGGAGTACGTCCCGACCGGCGAGGCGCCCCGCTCCACGCGGCTGGTCGGCGACTACGCCGGCGGCGAGTACGAGGCGGTGGCCGACCAGCCCGGCGGGTTCCGGGTGCTGGCGATGACCCGGGCCGCCCGGTACCCGGTGGAGTCGGCGGCCCGCCGGCTGCGGCTGGCCGACTGGCGGGGCGTGCCCTGCCTGGTGCTGCGGGAGGAGTCCGGGTGGCTGCGCCTGCGCCTGCGTCGGCCCGGCCCGGACGCGGTGGCCGAGACCGGGGCGCAGTGCCAGGAGCGGGGCGTCCACGAGACGTGGGCGCCCGCGTCCGAGGTCACCGACGACCGGGTGGTGGACCTGCCGTACGCGCTCTGAGCAGGGCCGGGCGCCGGTTTCGGGCGGCATAACCCCGGGTGGGGTGGGAAAGCGCGGGCGTCCGACCGTCACGTGACCAGGAGACGCGCATGCCTTTCATCACCGTGGGGACGGAGAACTCCGCCCCCGTCGACCTGTACTACGAGGACCACGGCTCCGGTCAGCCGATCGTGCTGATCCACGGTTTCCCGTTCAACGGGGCGACCTGGGAAAAGCAGGTCGGACCGCTGCTGGCTGCCGGGTACCGGACGATCACGTACGACCGGCGGGGCTTCGGCAGCTCGGCGCAGCCGGCGTCCGGGTACGACTACGACACGTTCGCCGCCGACCTCGACGTGCTGATGACGGAGCTGGACCTGCGGAACGCGATCCTGGTCGGTCACTCGATGGGCACCGGCGAGGTGACCCGCTACCTGGGCGTGTACGGCTCGCAGCGGGTGGACCGGGCGGTGCTGCTGGCCCCGCTCGCGCCGTTCCTGCTGAAGACCTCGGACGACCCGGAGGGGGTCGAGAAGAGCCTCTTCCAGGGCTTCCAGCGGGCCATCATCGACGACCGGTTCGCCTACCTCACCACCTTCTGCGAGGCGTTCTTCAACTACCAGGAGAACAAGGGCAGGCTGGTCAGCGAGGAGGCGTTCCGGGCGCACTGGGAGATCGGCGCCCGGGCCTCGGCGAAGGGCACCCACGACAGCGTGGACGCCTGGCAGACCGACTTCCGGGGCGACGTGTCCCGCATCGACGTGCCGGTGCTCATCGTGCAGGGCGACGCCGACGCGGTGCTGCCGTACCCGGCGACCGGTCAGCGGCTTCAGCCGATGCTGCCCGGCAGCCAGCTGGTGACGCTGAAGGGCGCGCCGCACGGCATCCCGTGGACGAACGCGGCCGAGGTCAACCGCAGCATCATGGACTTCATCGGCGCGCCGGCGATGGCCCGGGCCTGACGCGCCACCGGCGCCAGGTCCGGACGCGCCGGCGACGGGCGCGACCCCCTCGGGGGTCGCGCCCGTCGGCGCGCAGGTGGCCGTCAGTCGGCCAGGCGGGCGAGTTCCTCGTCGACGATCGACGGGTCGAGCTTGCGGAAGACCGGCTTCGGCGCGGCCAGCGGCCGGCCGGCCTCCAGCGGTACGGACTCCCAGCGCGCGCCGACCGTGTAGTCGCCGGTCAGCACCGGGTACGCGGGCCCGCCGTCGAGGTCCTCGACCTCCTCGATGACCGGCATCGGGGCGTGCACGCCGGTGCCGCCGAGCAGCTCGTGCACCTGCTGCGCGCTGTGCGGCAGGAACGGGGTGAGCAGCGTGTTGGCGTCGCTGACCACTTGGAGGGCGACGTGCAGGATGGTGCCCATCCGCGGCTTGTCGTCCTCGCCCTTGAGCTTCCACGGCGCCTGCTCGGAGAGGTACCGGTTGGCCTCGGCGACCACCCTCATCGCCTCGCCGATGGCCTGCTTCTGGCGGTGCCGGGCGATCAGGTCGCCGACCGTCGCGAAGCCGGCCCGGGCGACCGCGAGCAGCGCCTCGTCGGCCTCGGTGAGGCCGGCGGGGTCGACGGGCGGGATCGCGCCGAAGTTCTTCGCCGCCATGGAGACGGACCGGTTGACCAGGTTGCCCCAGCCGGCGACCAGCTCGTCGTTGTTGCGGCGCAGGAACTCGGCCCAGGTGAAGTCGGTGTCGTTGCTCTCCGGGCCGGCGGCGGCGATGAAGTAGCGCAGCGCGTCGGCGTCGTAGCGCTCCAGGAAGTCCCGGACGTAGATGACGACCCGGCGCGAGGAGGAGAACTTCTTCCCCTCCATGGTCAGGTATTCGCTGGAGACCACCTCGGTGGGCAGGTTGAGCCGGCCCAGGTCGCCCGGCGCGCCGTCCCGGCTGCCCTCGCCCGAGTAGCCGGAGAGCAGCGCCGGCCAGATCACCGAGTGGAAGACGATGTTGTCCTTGCCCATGAAGTAGTAGGCGCGAGCGTCCTTCCCCTCCCCGTCGGTGGACCACCACCGGCGCCACGCCTCGGGGTCGCCGGAGCGGCGGGCCCACTCGATCGAGGCGGAGAGGTAGCCGATCACCGCGTCGAACCAGACGTAGATGCGCTTGTCGGGGCGCTCGCGCCAGCCGTCGAGCGGGATCGGCACGCCCCACTCCAGGTCGCGGGTGATGGCCCGGGGCTGGAGGTCGTCGAGCAGGTTCTTCGAGAAGCGCAGCACGTTGGGCCGCCAGCCCTCGCGGGTGTCGAGCCACTGCCGCAGCACGTCGGCCAGGGCGGGCAGGTCGAGGAAGAAGTGCTCGGTCTCGACGAACTTCGGGGTCTCCCCGTTGATCCGCGACTTCGGGTCGACCAGGTCGATCGGGTCGAGCTGGTTGCCGCAGTTGTCGCACTGGTCGCCGCGCGCGCTGTCGTAGCCACAGATCGGGCAGGTGCCCTCGATGTAGCGGTCGGGCAGCGTCCGGCCGGTGGACGGGGAGATCGCCCCCATCGTGGTCTTCGGGACGATGTAGCCGTTGCGGTACATCCCCTCGAACAGCTCCTGCACCACGGCGTAGTGGTTGCGGGTGGTGGTGCGGGTGAACAGGTCGTAGGAGAGACCGAGGCCGTGCAGGTCCTCCACGATCACCCGGTTGTAGCGGTCGGCCAGCTCGCGCGGGGTGACCCCGTCGGCGTCGGCCTGCACCTGGATGGGGGTGCCGTGCTCGTCGGTGCCCGACACCATGAGCACGTCGTGCCCGGCCATCCGCATGTACCGGCTGAAGACGTCGGAGGGAACGCCGAAACCGGAGACGTGGCCGATGTGGCGCGGGCCGTTGGCGTACGGCCAGGCGACCGCCGCGAGAACGTGACTCATGACCAGCAAGCCTAGTGACCCGCTCGCGGTGACCGCGAACCAATAGGGCCCCCGGCCCGGTGGCCCGGTGGGACCGGGTCCGATGTTCGCCCGATTTGTCGCCGACACGCGGCCTGAGCTGCCGGCGGACGCCCTGGTCGCGGGGTGCAATGAACGCCGTGACTGGCAGACGAGCGGCCCGGGATCGTGACGACCGTCCCTCCGGCCCGACGGACGGCGGCGCGGGGAGGGCGCCGCGCGGCACCCGCGCGCCGCACCCCCGGGCGGTCCAGGCCGCCGCGCCGCCGGGGTCGCCGCCGGAGTCGCCCGTCGAGGCCGCCGGACCCGTGGCGGCCCCGCCGTCCGCCGCGCCCGCCGTCGAGGTGGAGCCCACGACCGGGGCGCCGGTCGACGCCGTGCCGCGCCGGGTCCCCGTCCGGCAGCCGAACCGCTGGCCCCGCCGGGGGCGTCCGTCCGCCGGCGACCCGCCGGACCGGGACGACGGCGGGCGTACGCCGGACGGCGAGGGCGGTGGGCCTGCGTCGGACGACGGCGGGCGTACGCCGGACGGCGGGGACGGTGCCGACGGGGCGTACTGGCCGCCGATCGAGCTGGTGCACTGGGACGGCACCCCGATCCGGGAGGAACCGCCGCACGAGCGGGAGCGGTCGGCCCGGGAGGATGCCGCGCGGCGGCGGGCCCGGCGCACCCCGCGTCCGCCCGATCCGCTGCCGGGGCTGGCCGCCCTGCTGGCGCTGAGCCTGGTGGCGGCGTTCTTCGCCTGGGTCAGCGCGGGCCCGTTCTGGCTGGCGGTGGGGCACGCCACCCGGGGCACGGTGGTGATCGCCGACTGCACCGGAGGCGGGCTCGCGCAACGCTGCCGGGGCAACTTCGCCCCCGCCGACGAGACGTGGACCGCGTACGGCGTGCGGGTGAGCGGGGTGGCCGCGGAGCGCACCGCGACCGGCACGATCCTGCCGGCCCGGATGACCGGCCCGGACGGCGGCACCGCGTACGCGGACACCGGCGCGGCCGGGCACCTGCGCTGGCTGCTCGGCCTGCTGGTGGTGCTGGGCTGCGGCGCGGGGATCGTCAGGTGGACCGGGTCCGCCCGGATCGCCGACCCCCGGCTGCGCCGCTGGGCGGTGACGGGCGCCGCGGCCGGCCCACTGGCGATCACCCTCGGCTTCCTCGTCGCCGCCTGGTGAACCCGTCGGGTGCTGCCGGGCACCCGACGGCCGGGCCGCCGCCGAGGTGCCCGGCCAGGCCTGGCCGGGATCCCGGTCGCGCCGGGTCGGCATCCCGGTCGGCCCGGTCGGGATTCGGTCGGGCCGCGTCGGGTCCCAGTCGGGCCGGGTCGGGATTCGGTCGGGCCGCGTCGGATCCCGGCCTGGCCGGGTGGAGATTCCAGTCGGGTGTCAGGCGGGCACGACCCGGGTGTCAGGCGTGCACGACGGCGTAGACGTCGCGGCGGCGCAGGGCGTACTCCGTGGCGACCTCGGTGATCGCATCCCGGCGGGACAGCCCGGCGGCCTCGCGGGCGGCGACGGCGGCGCGCAGCGTGTCGTCGTCGGGCCGCTCGGGGGCCGACTCGGGCGCGCCGGCCACGACGAGGGTGATCTCGCCGCGCGGCTCCCCCTCGGCCGCCCAGTCGGCCAGCTCGCCGAGCGGGCGGCGGACGATCTCCTCGTACGTCTTGGTCAGCTCGCGGCAGAGCGCGGCGGGCCGGTCGGCGCCGAACGCGGCGGCCAGGTCGGCGAGCGCGGCGGCGATCCGGTGCGGCGCCTCGAAGAAGACAAGCGTCCGTTCCTCGGCGGCGAGGGCCCGCAGGCGGGACCGGCGGGCGCCGCCGGTGCGCGGCAGGAAGCCCTCGAAGCAGAACCGGTCGCAGGGCAGGCCGGACAGTGCCAGGGCGGTGGTGACCGCGCTCGGGCCCGGCGCGGCGGTGACCGGCACGCCGGCGTCGAGGGCGGCCCGGACCAGCCGGTAGCCCGGGTCGGAGACGCTCGGCATGCCGCCGTCGGTGACCAGGGCGACCAGGTAGCCGGCGGTCAGCACGTCGACCAGCTCGGGGGTACGCCGCTCCTCGTTGCCCTCGAAGTAGGAGACGATGCGGCCGCCGACGGTGACGTCGAGGTCCCGGGCCAGCCGGGTCAGCCGGCGGGTGTCCTCGGCGGCCACCACGTCCGCGGCGGCGAGCACCTCGCGGAACCGGGCGGAGGCGTCGGCGGGGTTGCCGAGCGGCGCGCCGAGCAGGACCAGGCGCCCGGTTTCGGACTTTTCACCCACGAGATGCAACTCCTTCATCGACGGCTTTACCGGTATCGGAGACGACGGGCGCCACCGGGCACCTTCGCAGCCTACGATCGCCGGGTGACGAGTGCGTCGACAGCACAGAGCGCGGACCAGGCGGGGCAGGACCTCACGGACGGCAGTCCGCCGGAGGGCAGGTCCCCGGCTTCCGGCGGGATCCCCGGCGTGGTCCGGCGGCGGCTGGCCACCGTCGAGGCCCGGCTGGACGGGCGTTCCTGGCTCGCCACCGGCGTGATCGTCGCCATCGCGGCGATCCTGCGCTTCGTCGGCCTGAGCCACCCGCCGGGCAAGATCTTCGACGAGACCTACTACGCCCGGGACGGCTGGGGGCTGATCGACAAGGGCGTCGAGTGGAACTACAAGGACGGCGGCCCGTCGTACGTGGTCCACCCGCCGCTGGGCAAGTGGCTGATCGGGTTCGGCGAGTGGGCCTTCGGCTACTCCGACGCCGAGCACGGCATCTCCGTGCCGGGGCACCTGATGACGACGGCGCCGGAGTTCGGCTGGCGGGTCTCGGCGGCGGTCGTCGGCACCCTGTCCGTGTTGCTGCTGGTCCGCATCGGCCGGCGGATGTTCCGCTCGACCGCGCTGGGCTGCGCCGCCGGCCTGCTGCTCGCGCTGGACGGCTTCCACCTGGTGCTCTCCCGCACCGCGCTGCTCGACATCTTCCTGCTGTTCTTCGTGCTGGCCACGTTCGGCGCCCTGGTGCTCGACCGGGACGCCCGGCGTCGCCGGTGGGCCCGGGCGCTGGAGGCCGGCCTGGACCCGGGCCGGCCCGGGCGGGCCGGGCGGCCGGCGGGCGGCTGGCGGAACTGGCCGTGGTGGCGGCTCGCCGCCGGGGTCCTGTTCGGCTGCGCCTGCGCGGTCAAGTGGAGCGCGCTCTACTTCCTGCCTGTCTTCGCGCTGCTGGTGATCCTCTGGGAGGTCGGGGTCCGCCGCTCCGCCGGCGTACGCCGGCCGTGGCGGGACGCCCTCCTCGACGAGGTGCCGTGGCTGGTGCTGGCCGGCGTGCTGATGGTGCTCACCTACGTCGCCACCTGGTCCGGCTGGCTGCTCGGCGACGAGGGCTACTACCGGCTGGCCGAGCGCTACCCGAACGCCCCGCTGAGCGACACCCCGGTCTTCGGCGCGTTGAACAACCTGATCGAGTACCACAAGGCCGCGTACGGCTTCCACGCCGGCCTCGACGACCCGCACAAGTACCAGTCGTGGCCGTGGCAGTGGCTGCTGCTCGGCCGGCCGGTCGCCTTCTACTGGGTCGGCGACGGGCCCTGCGGGGCGCCGAGCTGCGCCTCCGAGATCCTGCTGCTGGGCACCCCGCTGCTCTGGTGGTCGTTCCTGCCCGCGCTGGCGGCACTGGTCTGGCTGGGCCTGGCCCGGCGGGACTGGCGGGCGGGAGCGATCCTGCTCGTCGTGGCGGCCGGCCTGCTGCCCTGGTTCTGGTTCGCCCTCGACGGCCGGACGATGTTCTCCTTCTACACCGCGCCGGTCCTGCCGTTCCTGGTGCTGGCGGTGGTCTACGTGCTCGGCGCGATCGTCACGCCGGCCGGTCCACCGGGCGCCGTCGCCGCGCAGCCGGGAGACGGCGGCCCCGCCGCCGCGCGCGTCGAGTCGGACGAGCTTCGGGATCGCAGGCTGGTCGGCGGGGTGATCGCCGGGGCGTACGTCCTACTGGTCGCGCTCTGCTTCGCGTACTTCCATCCGATCTTCGTCGGGAAGGTGCTGCCGTACGCCGAGTGGTCGGCGCGGATGTGGCTGGACGGCCGCTGGATCTGACGGGACGGCACGGCACCCGCCGCACGCCCCGGGCGGCGCGGCGGGTGCACAAGGAACGGGCCCGCACGCGGTGGCGTGCGGGCCCGTTCGACGTAGATGCGCGCCCCGATCGCCTGCCACGGGGGAAGCGGGCGATTGGGGCGCGCATCAAGAGCTTAACCACCACCTACCACTGGCACAACGGGTCGACTTCGGTCAGATTTCCGACCAACGCGACACCGCACGGATGGTTTACATCCGGCACCTAACGGTCCGTCATCTTGCGCAAACGGTACGGATCGCACCGCCGGCGGGAGCAGGGTCTGCCAGATTTCGCAGCGATCGGGATTCCCATCGATGGGAGACTTCCCGTAACGTATCGATCGATTTGGTTCTCCAGTAACCCTGGGTCCGGTCCGTCGGCACCCGGGCCGGTTGCACTGTCAGCCATCCCGATCGATCGGACGGAGTTCACGATGACCCGTACCCTCCGCTGGACCGGCGGCCTGCTGGCCACCGTCACCGCCGCTACCCTCGGCCTGTCCGCCCCCGCCCACGCGGCCACCGTCTCGGTGCCGCTGCGCACCCTCGTCGCCGACCTGCCGGTGGCCACCGAGGTACGCACCGGCTACAACCGGGACCTGTTCCCGCATTGGACCGACGCGGACTCCGACGGCTGCAACACCCGCTACGAGGTGCTGATCGCCGAGGCCACCACCCGCCCCACGGTGGGCTCCGGCTGCCAACTGACCGGCGGGCGCTGGCGCTCCTACTACGACGCCGCCTACTGGACCAACCCGTCCGACCTGGACATCGACCACATGGTTCCGCTCGCCGAGGCGTGGGACTCGGGGGCCCGGAACTGGACCACGTCGCGGCGG
This sequence comes from Micromonospora sp. NPDC048868, assembly GCF_043198195.1. Lineage (NCBI taxonomy): Bacteria > Bacillati > Actinomycetota > Actinomycetes > Micromonosporales > Micromonosporaceae > Micromonospora > Micromonospora sp. NPDC048868. The sequence goes on along the minus strand of NZ_JBICUN010000015.1, from coordinate 70,220 downwards.
CAGGCGTTCGCCAACGACCTCGGCGACGTCAGGTCGCTGGTCGCGGTGACCGACAACGTCAACCAGGCCAAGGGTGACCAGGACCCGGCCACCTGGCAGCCCACCAACGAGAAGTGCCGGTACGTCGGCGAGTGGGTGGCGGTGAAGACCCGGTGGCGGCTGAGCGTCGACAGCGCCGAGAAGAGCGCGCTGACCAGCCGGGCGAACTCCTGCACGAACATCACGATCACGGTGACGCACGCGTACTGACCCTCCCGCGCCCCCGCGATCTTGCACTCTCCGCCCATGGCTTGCGACCTGTGTCGGCTTCGCCAGGAGAGGGAGTGCGAGATCGCGGACGCGCGTCGGCTACCGGTGCCGCTGGCGCCCTGGCCGCGCTGGGATGGGGTGTCTCGGCGGAGCTGACCAACCCGGACGGCATCCGCTTCGACCTGGGCCACGACCTGATCGCGAGCACGGTGGACGGGGCGGGCCGGCCCGCCCGGTGACCCGCCGGTGGGTCCCGTCACCTTCGCCTAGGCTCCCGGGACAGCCAGCCGATGAACCGGTCCTGCAGGGACGTCCCGGGCACGGGCGGCAGGTCCTGCGTGGCGGCGGCCAGGCAGGAACCCAGGTACACGCTGAGCATCGGCCGGTCGAACTGGTACTCCTCGAGCAGCCGGGAGCGTTTGGTCTCGCACGGCCAGTCGGCGCCGCAGGTGCCGCAGGTCCAGCCGGGCGTCGAAGGGACGTGTGCGTCCACAGGGGACGGCGAGGGCTCCGAACCAGCGGTCATCGCACTCCTTCTTCGGCTCGCTGCGATGCGGGCCCCCCGAACGCGGCCGGCATCGGACGGCACCGGATCACTGTCGTTTCCGAGATGACGCCCTGTCAGCGCCACGGGACGCTCCGGTGTTACGCCATTGCGGTACCTTGACCAACCATGGCCCTCACGACGCTGACCGTGGATCAGGTGCCGGCCCGACGGCCCGGCCCGCGACCCGGCACCGAGGGATGCACGGTCGTGCCGGCCGACGGTCTCGACGCCGCACGGGCGCGCGTGCGGTCGTACCTGTCGGCAGGCGGCGATGCGTGACCTGCTGCCGCCGTCCGTGGCGGTGGCCGTGGCCGGGCCGGCGGACTGGGTCGGCGAGCTACTGCCGGCCGAGCGGGCCTGCCTGAGCGAACGCGCGGTGGACAGCCGCCGCCGCGACTTCACGGCCGGGCGGGTCTGCGCCCGGCGGGCGATGACCGCGCTGGGCGTGCCCCCGGTGGCGGTGCCGACGGCCGCGGACCGGTCGCCGGTCTGGCCGGCCGGTGTGGTCGGCGCCATCACCCACACTGCTGGCTACTGCGCGGCCGTCGCGGCCCGCGCCGGCGAGATCCGGTCGGTCGGCATCGACGCCGAGGGACACCGGGAGCTCAACGCGGGCGTACGCCGGCTGATCTGCCTGCCCGAGGAGCAGGAGCGGTGCGCCCGCCTGCCGGTGGGCACCTCCTGGCCGGCGGTGCTGTTCAGCGCCAAGGAGACGATCTACAAGGTGTGGCACCCGGTCGTCGGCACGTGGCTGGACTTCCACGACGCGCTGGTGGAGTTGGATCCGGACGCCGGCACCTTCACCGCCCGGATCGCCCCGGCGCGACTCGACGCGACTCCGCTCGCCCGTCCGCCCGCGCTGGTCACCGGCCGGTTCGCGGTCGACGACGCGCTGGTCCGCACCGCCGCCGTGCTGCTGCCCGGTTGACCCGGGCACGGAATCCGAACAGGGGACGGCGCGGCGCTGCCGGAGACGCGAAGATGGTCCGTTGTCCGCGCACGGTAGCGTCAGCCGCGTTTGCCGTCGTCGTCAGGTGCCTAGGAGTACGGTGAGTCACCCCCCGCCCCCTTACGGGCCGCAGGATCCGAACCAACCGAGCCCGGAGCAGCAGCCGCAGCCGTACCCGCCGGCACCGATGCCGCAGTTCCCCGCCGACCAGGGCGGCCACCCGCCGCAGCCGCCGACCTCCGGCGCCCCGCAGGCCACGGGCGACCCGTGGGCCCCGCTCCCGCCCGTGCCGCCGCAGCAGCCGGCCGGCGACCCGTGGGCCGCGCCGCAGCCGCCGGTCTCCGGCGCACCGCAGCCCCCGGTCTCGGGGGTGCCGCAGCCGCCGGTGTCCGGGATGCCGGGCGAGCCGTGGGCCGCCCCGCACCAGCCGACCTCGGGCACGCCGTACCCGCCGGTGTCCGGCACGCCCGGGTATCCGGCCGCCGGGCCCGGCTACCCGCCGCCCGGTGGGCCCGGCTACGCGCCCGGTGGGCCCGGCTACCCGGGCGGCGCGCCCGGTTACCCCCTCGGCCCGCCGCATCCGGTCGCGCCGCCGAAGAAGAACAAGACCGTCCTGATCGTCGTGGCCGTGGTGGTCGTGCTGGCCCTGCTCTGCTGCGTCGGCGGTGTCGTCGCGCTCGTCGCCGGCGCCAACAAGGCGGCGAACGATCTGGATAGGGCCGCCCCGCGAATCACGCTGCAGCCGGACGGCCCGTCCCCGTCGGCCAGGGAGGGCGAGACCTTCAACATGAAGCCCGGCGCCACCCTTGTGGTCTCCGACGACGACGGGACCATGGAGATCACGGTCACCCGGTTCACCACGGAGACCAAGGGCTGCCGGTCGTACGCCCCGCCCCCCGACAAGGGCATGTACCTGATCGCCCACGTCACCGCGACGGTGACCAAGGGCAAGAGCTCCATCAACCCGTTCTACTTCAACTGGGTGGCCGCCAACGGCACCACCGCCAACGGCCTGGCGAGCGCGCTCTCCGGCTGCGGCGACACCCTGGGCTCCGGCAACAACCTGCCCGAGGGCAGCAAACGCGCGGGCACGGTGGTGTTCAACGTGGCCGACAAGAACGGCGCGCTGGAATACCAGCACAGGTTCCAGACCACCGGCTCCTGGCGGCCGTGATCCACAGCTCGTGACGGGAGGCCGGACCCCTGGGGGCCGGCCTCCCGCGCTCTTACCGCCGGCCGTCCCGTCGGGGCCGGCGCTCGTCAGCGGCCCTGCTCCAGCAGGTCGGCGACCGTGATCAGCGGGGTCACCAGCGACGGCACCAGGGCGGCGTCCTCCAGCCGGCCGCGCCGGTAGGTGACCAGCTCCGCCCCCCGCACGCTCCAGCCCGGCACCGCTCCCGCCAGGTGCGCGGCGATCAGGGTCGGCCCGACCAGCGCCTGCTGCCCCGGGGCCGCCGCGGCCACCCGCCACTGCCGGTCGAACTCCTCGTGCCCGGTGGCGTAGGTGTCGCTGCCGAACAGCGCGCGGCCCAGCTTCGAGAACGCGTGGCGCGGTCCGACCGCGAGCGCCGGGAACGACCGCCGCAGCCACACCGAGCAGACGACGTACGTGTGGGTGTGCGTGGTGGTCGTCTGGTTGCCGTCCGCGCCGGTCGAGCTGTGCGTCTCGGTGTACGCGTACTCGGCCACGCAGACGGGTCGGCCGTGCAGCGTCCCGGTCAGCGCGAACCGCACGCCCCGGCGGTTGCGGCCCGGCACCCGGTCGGTCCAGGTGATCTGGGGCCGCTCGTCGAAGGTCCAGCCGTACCGGGCGGCCCACTGTCGCCAGTGCTCCCGCCGCTCCCGCTCCCGCCGGTGGGACGCCACGACCAGCGCGACGACGCCCGCCACGAGCAGGACGACGACTGCCGCGCAGCCACCCGTCCAGAACACACCCGCCATCCGCTCCACGGGCCGCAGCGTAGTGACCGGCCGCACGCGCGCCGGTCCCCGGACGGTGGCGGCCGCGAATCCGGCTACCGGCCGGGTCGCGCGGTTTCCTCGACGCCGCGCCTCGCGTTCGTCACCCGGTGTCGTCGGGACCCCTGTCGATCCACTGATCCCACCCCAGACATCGACGAATCGGTTGATCCTCATTTGGCGCGCTGTTTAGCTCCCACCGGCACCGTCGACGACGACGGTCCTGGCCGGAGCGTGAACCACTACGCGTGACCGACCGGGCCGCGCTCCCGCGCGAGGCGCGTCAATGGAAATCACGCACCACCACCATGACGGGGAAGTCGAATGACGGCACGGACGAACGACGCGGTCGAGCTGAGCGTGGTCATACCCACCTATCAGGACGCGCAGTGCCTGGCGCTGACGCTGCGGGCTTTGACGCGACAGACGGTGAGCCCCGAGCGCTTCGAGGTGGTGGTCATCCGCGACGGCGGCTCCCCCACCGGCTACGCCGACGCCGTCGAGGCCGCCACCGGTCTCGACCTCCGCCTGCTGGAGTTCCCCAGACGGCGGGGACGCTCCGCAGCCCGCAACGAGGCCGTCCGGCACACCCGGGCGCCGCTGCTGTTGTTCCTCGACGCCGACTCGTACGCCTCCCCGCAGTTGCTGGAGCGCCACCTGGCCCACCACGCGGTCGCCGGCCGGCCCGCCGTGCTGATGGGCCGGCGCGACGAGCTGAGCCTGGAGCACGTCGAGGCCGCCCTCGACGACGGGGAGATGACCGACGTCCCCCGCCGCCGCGCGGACCGCGCCGGCGACCTGCGCTTCCCGCACGGTCAGCCCCCGGGGCCGGAGTGGCTCCGGGCGGGCTGGGCGCTCGCCTACACCCACAACATCTCGCTCGCCCGTGACCTCTTCGACCGGGCCGGCGGGTTCGACGAACGCTCCGGGCTGCGCTGGGGCCTGGAGGACATCGAGCTGTTCTACCGGGTGCACCGGCACCTCGGCGTGACCGAACTGAACTTCGCCTTCGACGACGAGGCCCGCGCCTTCCACCTCCCGCACCACCGCAACACCGACCGCAACTGGTCCGACTTCGCGGCCAACCGGAGCCTCCTGACCGGGCAGTACCACGTCATCGAATGGGAGTTCTACGGACTGCTGGACGTGTACGACTCGCTGGAGCGCATCGTGTACTACCGCTCCGCGGCCACCGACTGCGCGCGACGCTCGACGTGCCGGATCGGGCCGGCGTTCGACAGGCTCGCCGACCGCCTGCCCGGCCCCCGCGTGCTGTGGGTGGGCACCGGCAGCGATCAGGTCGACCTGCCGACCGGGGCGCTGACCTTCGACTACGCCGCCCCGCCGGGCCCGACGAACTACCACCTGGTCGGCGTGGACCCGCCCATCCCACCGGCCAGCCTCGACGCGGTGGTCAGCGTCGACTTCTGGCGGTACCTGCGGTGGGATGACCTCTGCCGGTTCGTCAACACCTCCGGACGGCTCGCCCGCGAGGTGCACCTGGTCGGCACGGGCGACACAGGATCGGCGCCGCTCACCCCGGGGCCGGCGGTGCTGGACTACCTGCGCCGCACCCTGAGCGCCGCGTTCGCCACCAGGCTGACCCACGTCGACGGGCTCGGCGAGGTGCTCACCCTGCGGCCCCTGCCTGCCACCGCGCGGAGGAGCCCGGCACGCGTGTGACGTCGCCCGGCGACCGCAAGCGGCCATCGGCACGCGGGTCAGGCGGGCGGCCGGAGCAGGGCCGCGCTGCCCCCGTGGTGGCTCGTCATCGCGCGCCGGACCGGGTGCTGCGGAAGGTGCGGCGGTAGGTGTCCGGGGGCACGCCGACGGTGCGGTTGAAGTGCCGGCGCAGCGTCGCTGCGGTGCCCATGCCGGTGGCCGCCGCGATGGCGTCGATGCTGTCGCCGGTGGTCTCCAGCAGCTCCTGGGCGTGCCGGATCCGCTGGGTCAGCAGCCATTGCAGCGGGGTGGTGCCGGCCACCGACCGGAAGTGGCGGCCCAGGTTGCGCGAGCTCATGTTCGCCCGGCGGGCCAGGTCCTCCACGGTCAACGCGTGGTCGAGCCGTTCGATCGCCCAGGAGAACAGCTCGGCGAGCGGATGGTCGTCCTGGTCGGGCACCGGGGCGATGACGTACTGGGCCTGGCCGCCGGCCCGGTGCGGGGGTACGACCAGGCGGCGGGCGAGCGTGTTGGCGACCGCCGAGCCGTGGTCGAGGCGGACCAGATGCAGGCACAGGTCCATCGCGGCGGCCTTGCCGGCGGAGGTGAGCACGCTGCCGTTGTCCACGTAGAGCACGTCCGGATCGACCTGCACCCGGGGATGGCGAGCCGCCAGGGCATCGGTGTGCGCCCAGTGCGTGGTCGCCCGTCGGCCGTCCAGCAGGCCGGCGGCGGCGAGCACGAACGCGCCCGTGCACAGGGAGGCCACCCGCGCGCCCGCCTCGTGGGCCGCGCGCACCGCGTCGACGAGGTCGGCGGGTGGGTCCACGTCGACGTCGACCCACCCGGGAACGATCACCGTGTCGGCGTGCACGAGCTGGTCGAGCCCGCAGTCGGGCTCGAGCCGGAACCGGCCGACCCGCACCGCGCCCGATCCGCAGACGGTGACGCCGTACCAGGGGTCGACCACGCCGGTCAGGTCGGCGCCGAAGACCTCGTACGCCAGGGACAGCTCGAAGTGCAGCATCCCGTCGGTGACGGCCAGCGCGACGGTAGCCATGTCCGAAACTGTACGGGAGGTGTCGTTCCAGACACTCGCGCCGCCGACCCACCGCCACCAGGATGAGCGGAGTTGATCAATCAGGCACGGAAACTGGGAGAGCTGATGGGATCGGGTCGGACGGTGGCGGTCTTCGGCGCGTACGGGCACACCGGGCGCTTCGTGGTGGCGGAGTTGCGTGCTCGCGGGTTCGTACCGCTGCTCTGTGGACGTGACGCGGACAAGCTGCGGGCGCTCGCGGCGTCCTGTCCGGGTCTCGACATCCGGCCGGCCCCGGTCGACGACCCGGCCTCGCTCGACCGCGCATTGGCCGGCGCGGCCGCGGTGGTCAACTGCGCCGGGCCCTTCGCCGTGACCGCCGCTGGAGTGATCGAGGCGGCGCTGCGCGCCGGGATCCCGTACGTGGACGTGGCGGCCGAGATCGAAGCCAATCTCGACACCTTCACGCACTTCGCCGATCGCGCCCGTGCCGCGGGAATCGTGGTGGTCCCCGCGATGGCCTTCTTCGGCGGCCTCGGCGACCTGCTGGTCACCGCGGCGATGGGCGACTGGACGACGGCCGACGAGGCCCACATCGCGTACGGGTTGAGCGGTTGGCATCCCACGCCCGGGACCCGCGCCGCCGGCACGGTCTCCAGGCAGCGCAGGGACGGCCGGCGCGTCCGCTTCAGCCGGGGACGACTGGAGTACCGCGACGACGCCCCGCCGGCCGCGCGGTGGCCCTTCCCCGAGCCGATGGGAACCCGGGCCGTGATCGGCGAGTTCAGCATGGCCGACATCGTCACCGTCCCCAGCCACCTGGCCATCCCCGAGGTCTGCACCTACATGACGGTCGAGGCGGCCGGTGAACTGGCGGCCCCGGCGACACCGGCACCGACCGCGGTCGACGACAGCGGACGGTCCGCGCAGACCTTCGTCGTCGACGCCGTCGTGCGCTCCGGCGGCGTGCGACGGCGTGCCGTGGCGAGCGGCCAGGACATCTACGCCGTCAGTGCGCCTCTCGCCGTGGAGGCCGTCGACCGTGTCCTCACCGGACGGACCAGGACCGTAGGCGTCGCCTCCGCCGGCGCGATCTTCGACGCGCCCGACTTCCTCCGTGCCCTGTCCGGGCACGTCTCGGTCGACCTGCGCCCGTAGGCCTTCGTCCGGTCGCCCTCGATGGCGCCACCGTCGTGGTGGTCGCCGGTCACGTTCGCCACCTGCGGCGCCGGCCGGCACACCGAATCCTCAAGGTTCCCTCTGGCCGCCGCATCAGAGGGTTGATCAAACGGCTCAGGCGATGCAAAGATCCAGGTCAAGCCACGTCGTCGACGTGAAAGACGCCTCCGCCGCCTCAGTTCCGCCCATGCTCCGCACGGTCCCCGACGCGATCCGTCGAGGCCTGGATCGCCGTGGGCGGACACACGACGCACTGCATCCGACGCACCCGGCCCGCTCGCACCCGGCACGATCCTCCGACGCGATCCGTCGAAGCCGGGCTCGCCGTGGGCGGGCGCAGCATGACCATTTTTGGATGGATCGATGCGGTCCGACCCGCGCTCGGGCCGGCCGCGACATCACTGACGGCCACAGACAGAAGGAGGGGAGCATGCGAGGTAGACAGCCACGCATCGTGTTCTTCGCGATGTCCGCCCTGGTGGCAACCACTTTCGTGGCGACCGCGCCTGCGGGCGCGGACCCCACGAAGCCCACCGCCACGGGCTCCGAAGGAGCCCACCACGCGGATCACGCGTCGAACCACGTACGCATCAAGCTGACCGGCTCCGACATGCTCGACAAGGTGGTAGCCGCCGGCTACGACGTCGATCACGGCCTCACGCGCGTGCCGGACGGCATCGAGGGCGAGGCGCACGTGGACGCCGGGCAGGTCGCCGAGCTCAAGGCGATGGGCGTCAAGATCCTCGGCGAGAACGAGCGCTTCACCTGGAGCGACGTGGCCGACGGCGGCTTCCGGGCCGCCGGGGCGCGGGCCGCCCAGCCGGCGCAGGTGACCGAGGCTAACGACGCGACGGTACGGGTCGTCCGCGCCGACTGGTTCACCACGAAGGGCCAGGGCTTCCTCTACGTCGAGGCACGGACCACCGAAGGTGGACAGACCAACCCGATCGTCCTGATGCAGCTCGAGAACGACTCGGGCGTCGGTACGCCGTTCGGCTCCGCCCGGACGATGAGCCGCTTCGTCGACTCCGGGCAGTACATGTTCCACCGGAACCTGTTCAAGCTCGACGCGCGTCCTGACCAGATCAAGGTCACCAGCTCGACCGGCGGCGTCACCACCGGCAAGGTCTCCAACTGGCTCGAGGGCGCTCCGCCGCCGCTGACGGACAACCCGGGCTACAAGTCGGACTTCATCGACGGCTACAAGCATCCGCAGCAGCTCTTCAGCCGCGCCGAGGAGATCGCCCGGCAGTACCCGGACATCGCCGAGATCGTCTACCTGCCGCACAAGACCAACGGCTACCAGCGCAAGGCGCAGGCCACGATCGGCGGTACCGGGCAGGCGGCGGTCGTCGTCAGTTCGGCGGCGTGGGGCCACGAGGGCGGCAACGACGTCACCGTCGAATTCGTGGAGCGGCCGGGGGCGAGCCTCCCGCTCGGCGTCGACGTGTCGGGCAAGGCGGTCCGCGTCCTCCTCGCGAAGGACGCCAACGGCGCGCTCGCCAGCACCGCCGCGCAGGTGGCGGCGGCACTGGAGACCCAGTCCCAGGGCCTGATCGACCGGGCGCACCCGTACCGCAGCAACGCCGGCACCGGGCTCGTCGTGCCGACGTCCGCCCCGGTCGCGCTGAGCGACTTCCTCGACCAGAAGCGCGTCGGCGCGCCGGAGGGCGAGGTGCCCCGCGGCGAGGCCACCATCCCGGTCCTGCGGATCGGCAAGCACCGCGACGGCCGCAACCCCGGTGTCCTGATCCAGGCCCAGGACCACGCCCGCGAGTGGGTGCCGGCGACGACGACGCTGGAGACGGCCGAGCGTCTGGTGCACAACTACAGGACCGACCAGGAAACGAAGAAGATCGTCCAGGAGACGGACATCTTCCTCGTCCTGTCGAACAACCCCGACGGCGCGAACTACAGCTTCTACAACTACGCCTCTCAGCGTAAGAACCTGACGAACCACTGCGAGGACGCGAACGCCGACCCGGACCGCCGCAACTCGTGGGGCGTCGACCTGAACCGGAACTACCGGGTCGGGTCGGGCCACGACGGCTACGCCGGTGGGTCGACGGTCTGCACCAGCGGCACCTACCAGGGGCCGGAGAAGCTGTCCGAGCCCGAGTCGAAGAACATCGTCTGGCTGGTCGAGAAGTACTCGAACATCAAGTTCATGATGTCGGTGCACTCCAACGGCGGTCAGCTGTTCTGGCAGCCCGGCGCCTACATCGCGGACGGCCGGGTCACCACGCCGCGTCCGCCGCTGGGCGACGAGGCATTCTACTGGCAGTCGGCCGGCAGGATCCTGTCGCAGGTCAAGGCGTACCGGGAGACCGTCGTCACGCCGGAGAACGTCGGCGGCTCGTCGGACGTCCTGTACTCCTCCGCCGGCAACGTCCGTGAGGACATGTACCACACCTACGGGATCTACTCCTTCGGCTGGGAGGTCGGCGGCTCGATCTACAACCCGGCCACCGGCAACTGGCAGGGCGGCTCGTTCCAGCCCGCGTGGGAGGGCAATCCGGCGCTCGTCAGCGGCCACTCCGAGACGATGGAGTACGCCAACGGGATCATGGAGATGTTCCGGATCGCGGCGGAGTGGGGCAAGGACAAGAAGAAGCCGACGTCCGAGCTCGTCCCTGGCGGCGGCAGGTACACCGGGTCCGTCGACGTGCGCTTCGAGACGAGCGAGCCGGCCACCATCTACTACACGACGGACGGCAGCCGGCCCACCCTCGAATCGCCGCGCTACCAGGCCACCGAGTTCCGTGAGCCGGGACAGGTCTTCCGCGTCACCGGGACCACCACGTTCCGCTGGTTCTCGGTCGACGCCTCCGGCAACGTCGAGAAGGGCTACGACCCGGAGAAGAACGGCAGGAACTACCGCTCGGCGACGGTCACGATCGTCAAGTAGGTAGCGGCGTCAAGGCGTTGCCTCGTCGGTGCGGGAGACCGCACCGACGAGGCAATGATCATTTCCATGGTGGGCCACGGCCGGCCGTCGCTGTGGTGCCGCCGGGCGACCCGGCGTCCGCCGCCCGGACGAAAATGCCGGCTGCGCCGCGGCCCTCGGCCGCTAGCGTGGGGCAATGCCTCCTGACCCGGTAGCACACAACCGCACCGCCTGGGATCGGCAGGTCGAGCAGGGCAACGAATGGTCACGCCCCGTATCGAGCGAGACGACCGCCAGGGCGCGTGCCGGCGACTGGTCGGTCGTCCTGATCGGCTACCAGCCCGTCGACCGCTCCTGGTTCCCCGCCGACCTCGCGGGCACGGACATCCTGTGTCTGGCCTCGGGCGGCGGGCAGCAGGGTCCGACGCTGGCCGCTGCGGGGGCCCGGGTCACCGTCTTCGACAACTCGCCCCGTCAGCTCGAGCAGGACGAGTCGGTCGCCCGGCGGGACGGCCTGGAGCTGCGTACCGTCCTCGGGGACATGCGCGACCTGTCGGCGTTCCCGGACTCCTCGTTCGACCTGGTCTTCCACCCCGTGTCGAACCTGTTCGTGCCCGAGCTCGCGCCGGTGTGGCGAGAGTGCTTCCGGGTGCTGCGACCGGGCGGGACGCTGCTGTCCGGCTTCCTCAACCCGGACGTCTTCCTCTTCGACAACGAGGCGCTGGACCAGCGCGGCGAACTGGTGGTGCGCCACCGGCTGCCGTACAGCGACCTGACCCACGTCCCGGCGGCGGAACGCGAACGCCTGTGGGGCGCGGACGCACCGCTGGAGTACAGCCACACGATGACCGCGCAGATCGGCGGTCAGCTCGCCGCCGGCTTCGTCATCGTCGGCTTCGAGGAGGCGCCGCACCACTCCGACGCCACCGCCGGATGGCTGCCCGGCTACTTCGCCACCCGGGCGGTGAAGCCGTGACGGCGGGCGGCTGACAGGCGCCGTGGCATGGCTGCCCCGACTCGCGGGGCAGCCAGGGGCCCGGGCGCCCGCAGGTGGCAAGTCACTTGCCGGCCGGACTGCCAACTGCGACGCTCCGGCGATGATCGACAAGCCTGGCGTCGACGAACGGCTCCTGGCGGCTGAGGTGGCCGCCGCCTGGGCCGTCACCATCGTCGACCTCGTGTTCATGCCGGTCGGGCTCGACGGGCACGCATGGGCGTACCGGGTGGACGCGTCCGACGGCGAGCGATACTTCCTCAAGCTGCGCCGCGGCACGTTCACCCGGGCGGCCGTCCTGCTGCCCGGGTTCCTCAGGACGCAGGGCGTCCGGCAGGTCGTGGCACCCATCGACCTGCCGGACGGCGGAGCCTGTCACCGGTTCGGGGAGTACCAGCTGCTGCTCTACCCGTTCCACGACGGCGGCAGCCGGTGGCGGCGCGGCCTCACCGACCGCCAGTGGAGCGAGTACGGCGAGTTCCTGGGGCGCCTGCACGCCGTCACGCCGAGCGCAGACCTCGCCGCCGTCCTGCCGGTCGAGACCTACCGGTCGGACGCTGGCGAGCGGCTGCGAACCCTCGGCGGGCAGGCTGCGACGAGCGAGGCCCTCGGCGCGTTCTGGGCCCGGTACGGCGCCGCGCTGCACCGGTTGGCGGAGACGGTCGACGAGCTGGCTTCCCGCGTGACGCACGCTCGACACGTCATCTGCCACGCCGACATCCACCCCGGCAACCTGATCGCTGACGACGACGGTCCACTGCACGTCGTGGACTGGGACGCGCCGATCCTCGCGCCACGCGAGCGGGACCTGATGTTCGTCTACAGCCAGGACTTCGGCGACCACCCGATCGACGCGCACCGCGCCGAACTCTTCCGCCGCGGCTACGGGCCGCTGGAACCGGACCAGACCCTGCTGAGCTACTACCGCAGCGAGCGGCACCTCGACGACGTCGCCGAATTCCTGGGTGGCATCCTCAACCCCGAGGCCAGCCCGGAATCTCGCGCCAACGACCTGCACTGGCTCACCCGCATCGCCGAGACCGTCGCCGACCCCGGCTACGCGCCCTGATGCTGCACTCCGCTGCCGTACAAGATCGAAAAAAGCCGTCTCCGACGAACGGAAACGGCCTTCGAAATGGGTGGAGTTGAGGGGATTCGAACCCCTGACCCCCTCGATGCGAACGAGGTGCGCTACCGGACTGCGCCACAACCCCTCCGCCGGCGGACCGGCATCGGTCCCACCCGGCTTTCACCGGGCGGGCCGGCGCCAAGGCTAACAGGTTCACCGCCCCCGCCGCGAATCCACCCCCCGCGCGCCGAGATCTTGGCACGAAACGGCCCCTCCGGGGGCCGCCAGCCACCAAGATCTCGGAGCAGGACCCCACGCAGGCGGCGGAGGGGGAGCCGTTCGGCGCGAAAGTCGGTGGACATCGCGGGCGGTGGTGGGAAGCGTGGGGCGCATGCGACAGGAAGACGTCTGGGACGACGACACCGCCCGCCGCTACGACACCCCGGGCACCGGCATGTTCGCCCCCGAGGTGCTGGGGCCGACCGTGGACCGGCTGGCCGAGCTGGCCGGCGGCGGGGCGGCGCTCGAATTCGCTGTCGGCACCGGCCGGGTGGCCGTCCCGCTCGCCGCGCGCGGGGTGCCGGTCAGCGGCATCGAGCTGTCCCGCCCGATGGTGGAGCGGCTGCGGACGAAGGTGGACGAGGCGACCGTTCCGGTGGTGATCGGTGACATGGCGACCGCCACCGCCCCGGGCGAGTTCTCGCTGGTCTACCTCGTCTACAACACGATCTCGAACCTGCTCGCCCAGTCCGAGCAGGTGGCCTGCTTCCGCAACGCCGCCCGCCACCTCGCCCCGGGCGGCCGGTTCGTGATCGAGTTGTGGGTGCCGGAGCTGCGCAAGCTCCCACCGGGCCAGGAGGCGACGGTCTGGTCGTCCGAGCCGGGGTACATCGGCCTGGACACCTACGACGTGCTGCGCCAGCAGGTCGTGTCGCACCACTTCCGGTTCGACGAGAGCACGCACGCCCGGCTGTTCCGGTCGCCGCACCGCTACATCTGGCCGGCGGAGCTGGACCTCATGGGTCAGCTGGCCGGGTTCGAGCTGGAGAGCCGGCACGCGGACTGGTCCGGCGCCGAGTTCACCGCAGACTCGCGGTCGCACGTGTCCGTCTACCGCCTGCCGGCCACGAGCTGACGCGCGGCGGGCCGGACCGACCGCCGGCCACGACCGGCGCATCAGGCGAGAAAGAGACGTGGCCGGTCAGGCCGAGTGGGAGCCGCGGCCGGACTGGTAGGGGCGACCGCGCAGGCCACCCGAGCGACGGTAGGAGACCGAGCCGCCGTTGGCCGCCGCCGGCAGGTCCGCCGGGCGGTCCAGGCCCATCGCGGCACGGCGTACCACCTCGCGCTGGGCCGCCAGGCGACGCTGCGCCTCGCGGCGGGCCGCCGCCCGGCGGGCCTGCTCCCGCCGCACCTCGGCCTGCCGGGCGGCCAGCCACGCCGCCTCGCGGGCCTGCGCCCGCCGCCGCCGGCGATCCGCCAGCGCCAGCCGCCGCAGGTGTACGACGTACGCGACCAGCAGCGCGGCGGTGACCCCGAAACTGATCCAGAAGCCGGGGCTGACCACGATCACGCCGATGAGCTCGACGAAGTTCAGCAGCAGCAGCGCGGCGAGCACCCGGCGGCGCCGGTAGACGGCGGGGGTGTGCTGTCGGCGGGGCGGCGGCCGGCGGCGGCCCTTGCGGGGGGCCGGCGGCACGGCGCGCAGCCGCTTCGACCGGCGCGTGGCGGGGGGCGCGGAGACCGGCGCGGAGAGCCCGCCCGTGTTCGCGTCCTCACTGAGGGTGATGACGAGGCTTCGGGGCGGGTGCACCGGGCGGTGCCCCGGCACAGTGCGGCGCCGCCGGCGGCGCTGGAGCACCCGCGCCGTCGACTGCGCCCGCTCCGCCACCAGCCGCTCGGTGGCGTCGTACCGGCGAACCAGCGCCGGGGCGAGGGCGAGCAGACCGGCGGCGGCGAGGACGGCGAGGAGCACCGAGGTCGGCACCCTCACCCCTCCCGTCACCGAATTCGGAGCAACCGCCGCCCGGCCGCAGGATCTTCCACCGATGGTGGTCGGGTGCGCGGATCGTACGGGTGGAGCAGCGCTTGCCACAGCTTGCAGTTACTTGAGGTTACGGGCCGTGGACGCGGATGCTGACACGCCGCGCCGATCCCGTGCGTGGGACGGCTCACCCCGTGGTGGCGCGGAGCCGGTGCCAGCGGGCCAGCAGCCCACCCTCGGCGGCGACCTCCTCGCTGGTCATCGCGTAGCCGATATGGTCCCGCCACGCACCGTCGATGTGCATGTAGCGCACGTGGTACGACTCCTCGCGGAAACCCAGCTTCTCCACCACCCGCCGGGACGGCCGGTTCTCGGGGCGGATGTTCACCTCGACCCGGTGCAGCCCACCCACGCCGAACGCGTGGTCGACCGCGAGCGCCAGCGCGGTGGGGATGACGCCACGACCGGCCACCCGGGAGTCCACCCAGTAGCCCACGTACGCCGAGCAGAACGCCCGCCGCACGATGCTGCCCACGTTGAGGTGGCCGACCAGCTGGTCCCGGCCGCCCTCGCGCAGGCAGACGGCGAACGGCATCCCCTCGCCGGTGCGCGCCGACCGGCGCTGGTCGCGGTAGACCCAGCGGAACGCGGCCGGCGAGTTCAGCTCGTGCCAGCTCCCCGGCACGGACGACTCCCACGGCGCGAGCCACTCCCGGTTGGCGCGGCGCACCTCGGACCAGGCGGCGGCGTCCGAACGCCGGTAGGGCCGCAGCAGCACCGGCCCGTCGGCCAGCACCGCCGGCCACCCCGGCGCCCGCCCGACCCCGAACAGACTCACGGAACAGACCTTCCGCTCACGACCGACGAAACCGGAGCGCTCACCGAGCTGACCTTCCGTTCACGACTGCGGGGCTCGCAAGCTCACTCCTCGCGCTCACCGGCGCCGGTCCAGCAGGAGGACGTCCACCGTGGAACCGGCCGCCGCGGTGGTCACCCGCTCGCCGAGCACCATCAGCCCGTTCGCCTCGGCCAGCCCCGAGAGGGTGTACGGGCCACCGTTGAGCGGCTGCACCGTGTAGCCGCCGCCGCGCCGCTCGGCGACGTGCGCGGGGCGGAACTCGCGCAGCCCCACCGGCGACGAGATCGTCTCCAGCAGGTGTGCGCGGACGCTGGGCCGGAACACCGGTTCCGCCCCGGCCAGCAGGTTGATCGCCGGGCGGGCCAGCACCTCGAAGCCGATCAGGGCGGAGCCCGTGTCGCCGGGCAGGCAGACCACCGGCACCTCCTCGGCGCCGACCGTGCCGAAACCGAGCGAGGTGCCGGGGTAGAGCGCGACCTCGGTGAAGGTGACCGGGCCGGCCCGGCTGCCCTCCCGCCGGGAGAGGATCCGCCGCACCATGTCGCCCGGCCCGGTGCCGGTCCCACCCGTGGTGATGATCAGGTCGGCGCGCAGCGTCTGGTCCTCCAGCAGCCCGCGCAGCCCCTCCGGATCGTCGTCGCAGATGCCCACCCGGTACGCCAGGGCGCCCACCTCGGCCGCGGCGGCGGTCAGCGCGTGCGAGTTGGCGTCGACCGTCTGGCCGGGCTGGCTGCCCCGGCCCACGTCGACAAGCTCGTCGCCGGTGGCCACGATCACCACGCGAGGGCTGGGCCGGACCACGACGTGCCCGATGCCGGTGGCGGCGAAGACCGCCACCAGCGCCGGCGACACGTAGGTGCCGGCCCGGGCCAGCAGGGTGCCGGCGGGCAGTTCCTCGCCGGCCCGGCGCACCCCGTACCCCCGTTTGGGCACGCGGAAGATCTCCACGGCGGCCATGCCCTGGTCGGTCCACTCGACCGGGACGACCACGTCCGCGGCGAGCGGCAGCGGCGCCCCGGCGGCGACGGAGAAGCAGGCGCCCGGGGTGAGCCGGACCGGCCGCCAGCTCGCCGCGCCGAGGTCGCCGACGACGTTGAGCCGGACGTTGCGCCCGCCCGGCCCGCCGGACTGGGTCGGGACGTAGCCCACGCCCCGACCGCCTCCGGAGATGTCCTCCCAGCGGGCCGCGTACCCGTCCACGGCCGACTGGTCGAAGGCCGGGAAGGAGTGCGGCGCGACGACGTCCTCGGCGAGGACGTTGCCGTGCGCCTGGGTGAGGTCGAGGTCGAGCGGAGGCAGCGCGCGTAACCTGCGCAGCACGCTGCCCAGGTAGTCGGCGAGCGGCGTCAACTCGTTCGCGGCCGCCTCGGCGTCGGCCGACGCTGTCATGTACCAGTCACGCCCGACGCGTCGGAGTTGACGAACTCAGCCAGCCACTTGCGGAACTCGGCGCCGAGGTCGTCGCGCTCGGCGGCGATCTGCACCACGGTCTGGAGGTAGCCCAGCGGCATGCCGGTGTCGTAGCGGGTGCCCCGGTAGACGATCGCGTGCACCGGGGTGCCCTCGCTGCGCAGCAGCTCCATGGCGTCGGTCAGCTGGATCTCCCCGCCGCTGCCCGGCTCCGTCCGCCGGATGGCGTCGAAGATGCTGCTCGGCAGCACGTAGCGGCCCAGCACCGCGAGGTTGCTGGGCGCGTCCTCCGGCTTGGGCTTCTCCACCATGCCGGTGACCCGGACGACCTCGCCGATGTCGGTCAGCTCCGCCTCGGCCGGCTCCACCGAGGCGATGCCGTAGCGCTTCGTCTCGGCCGGGTCGACCTCGAAGAAGGCCAGCACCACGCCGCCGGTGCGCGCCTGGAGCTCCAGCATGGCCGGCAGCAGCGGCTCGGCCGGCTTGACGAACTCGTCGCCCAGCAGCACCGCGAAGGGCTGGTCGCCGACGTGCGACTCGGCGTAGCCGACGGCGTGGCCCAGGCCGAGCTGCTCGGGCTGCCGGCAGGTGTAGATCTCGGCCAGCTCGCTGGGGCCGCGCACGGCGGCCAGCCGCTCGGCGTCGCCCTTCGCCTCCAGCCGCGCCTCCAGGTCGGGGCGGCGGTCGAAGTGGTCCACCATCGACGTCTTGCCCCGCCCGGTGATCAGCAGGACGTCGCCGATGCCGGCCTGGGTGGCCTCCTCGACGATGTACTGCAGCACCGGCCGGTCGACCACCGGGAGCAGCTCCTTGGGCACCGCCTTCGTGGCCGGCAGGAACCGGGTGGCCAGACCGGCGGCCGGGATGACGGCCTTGACCGCGCGGGAGCGACCGGTTGCGGCGGTCGCCGATGAGGGGTTCGCTGAGTGCTCCGACATGTCGCGAGACTATCGGCCACGGCTCTGTCGTGGAGGGTGAGGACCGGAAGACGCGCCGCCGCAGGGACCCGGCCGCACCGGGTCGGGCGCGGCCGGCGCGCTCCCCGGGGTGGCGTCGGCCGGATCGGCCGGTTCGGGGTGGGTCCGCACCGGCTGGCGGGGAGCGCCGGCGCGCGGCAGGCCGTCCTCGGGGGTGGCCGCCGTGGCCGGTACGGGGATCTCCCGCGCCGCCGGTCCGGCCCGCTCCTCGGCGATGCGCCAGGTGTCCCGGCCGGCCGCCTTGGCGGCGTAGAGGGCGTCGTCGGCGGCGTCCAGCACCTGCTGGCCGGTGCTGCCGTGGTCGGGGTGCACGGCGATGCCGACGGAGACGGTGACGCCGATGGCCACAGCCGCCCCGCCGTGCCCGTCGGCGGTGATCGGGGCGTCCCGGACCGCCGCGCCGAGCCGCTCCGCGACGATCGCCGCGCCCCGGGCGTCGGTCTCCGGCAGCAGCAGCACGAACTCCTCGCCGCCCTGCCGGAAGGCGAGGTCGACCTCGCGGATCTCGCCGCGCACCCGGCGGGCGAACTCGGCCAGCACGGCGTCCCCGGCCGCGTGCCCGTACGTGTCGTTGACGTCCTTGAACCGGTCCAGGTCGAGGGCGAGGACGCTGAGCATCCGGCCGAACCGGCTCGCCCGCTCGACCTCCCGGCGGATCGACTCCTTCAGGTAGCGGTAGTTCCACAGCCCGGTGAGCGGGTCGGTCAGCGAGAGCCGCTGCGCCTCCTCGTGCACCCGGACGTTGTCGACCGCCACGGCGGCGTGGCCGGCGAAGGTGCGCAGGGTGACGAGGTCGTCGTCGTCGAACTCGTCCGCGCCGAGCCGGTCGTAGAGGGCCAGCACACCGCGCGCCCCGGCCGGGGCGGCCGGCTCCGCCCCGGGGCGCGGCGCGGGCCCGTCGCGGGCGGTGCCGTCGGGCGGGCCCGTCGTGCCGGGGGCCGCGAACGGCACCGCGATGTACGTCCGGCAGTGCGGCTCCCCCGGCGGCGCGACGGAGGGCTCCACCCGCCCCCGGCGCGGCTCCCCGGTCGCCGCGACGGCGCCCACCACACCGCTGCCCAGCGGCACCCGCAACGGCCCCGAGGGTTCGTCCGCCGGGTCGGGCCCGTCCAGCCCCTCGGTGCACTGCGCGACGAGCACCCCGCCGTCGTCGACGAGCAGCACCGCCCCGGCCCGGGCGCCGGTCGCCGCGATCGCGCTGTGCAGGATCACCCGCAGGATGCGTTGCAGGTCGTGGGTGCTGGCCAGGGTGTCCCCCAGCACCGCGAGGTGCCCGCGCAGCTGGTCGCGGCTGCTGGTCAGCGCCGCCACGTAGGTGCCCGTCTCGCGGGTCATCCGGTTGAACGCGCCGGCCAGCCGGCCGATCTCGTCCCGGCTGCGCACGGGCACCCGGGCGGTCAGGTCGCCGCGCGCCACCCGGTCCACCGCGCCCGCCAGCTCGACCAGCGGGCGGGTCGTGACCCGGGCCAGCCGCCAGGCGGCCACCACGGCCAGCAGGGTCGCCACCAGCACCGCCGAGCCCAGTGCGACGTACAGGCCGCGTGGTCGTTCGCTGGGGACCGAGAGCACCAGCGGCAGGGGCTGCCCGGAGGACGGGCCGACCAGGCGGACGTACCGGCCGTCGGGGGTCTCGGTGACGCGCTCGCCGTGCAGCGTGTCGGCGGCGGCGAGCACGGCGTCGCGTACGCCGGTCGACTCGGTGCTGTGGGCGAGCCGGACGGGCGCCGCGCCGTCGTCGATCAGGGTGACCGCCACCCCCGTCACGGCCGCGAGGCGCGCCACGAAGGCCGGGTCGACCGGCTGCGCGGCGGTGACCGTGCCGAGCGGCCCGCCGGCCCGGTCGCGCAGGTCGGCCCGGGCCGCGAGCGCCCGCACCGGCCCGGCGGACGGCGGGTCGGCGCAGTCCCGCCAGGGCCCCGCGGGGCCGCCGGGGCTGGCGTAGGTGATCCGGCCGGTGACGTCGGCGACCCGCACGGCGGCGGCCAGGCCACGGCGGACCACCTGGCTCGCGGCGGCCGGCCGGTCGCCGGCCAGGGCGACCGCGTCGGCGGCGGCCCGCAACTGCTGGCAGAGGGCGTCGACGGAGGTGCGCACGGTCGCGGCGGCCACCGCGAGCCGCTCGGTGGAGCGGCTCGAGTCGACCGCCGCCACGGTCGCCCCGACGAACATCACCCCGAGCACCACCGGGCCGAGCGCCACCGCCAGGAAGGCTGTGGTCAACCGCCCGCGTAGCGTCACTCGGTCCCCCCGGAAGTTACGCCGCCGTTGCTTGCGATGCTGACACAGAGCCACCAGGCGACAAACGTTGCGTCAGGAGTGTTGCGTGCCCGATTTTTCTGATGGAGCGCAAGAGGCGAAGCGGGATGTGCGCGCCGCCGTGCTCGCCCGCCGCCGGGCGCTGACCGCGCCGCACCGGGCCGACGCCGCCGGGCGCGTGCAGGCCGAGCTGGTGGCTCTCGTACGCCGGCTGCGTCCGCTGCGGATGACGGCGTACGTGCCGGTCGGCTCCGAGCCGGGCGGGCCCGACCTGCCGGCGGTGCTGCACGCGGCGCTGCCGCCGGGCGGGGAGCTGCTGCTGCCGGTGCTCCGCGACGACCTCGACCTGGACTGGGCGGCCTGGAGCGGGCCGGCCGGGCTGGTGGCCGCCGGGCGGGGGATGCGCGAGCCGGCCGGGCCGCGGCTGGGCCGGGCGGCGGTCGCCGACGCGCAACTGGTGGTGCTGCCCGCGCTGGCGGTGGACCGCCAGGGGCTGCGGCTGGGCCGGGGCGGCGGCTCGTACGACCGGGCGCTGGCCCGGGTGCCGGCGACCGCCCTGACCGTGGTCCCGCTGCACGACGGCGAGCTGGTGGAGGCGCTTCCCGCCGAGCCGCACGACCGCCCGGTACGCGCGGTCGTCACGCCCGCCGACGGCCTGCGTACGCTGGACGCCGCCCCGGGGGGCGTGGCGGGTGTCGCGCCCCACACTTCCGCTGGACGAATCCGGGGGCGATGACGCACCATTGGCACTCGAATACGTCGAGTGCCAACCGGCCGTGGCCAGATCCGGAGGAGAACGTGCCCACGTACCAGTACGCCTGCACCGCGTGCGGTCACCAGCTCGAGGCGGTGCAGTCCTTCTCCGACGCACCGCTGACCGAGTGCCCGGCGTGTGAGGGGCGGCTGCGGAAGGTCTTCAACTCCGTCGGCATCGTGTTCAAGGGATCGGGCTTCTACCGCACGGACTCGCGCTCGTCCGGCTCGGACAGCGCGAAGAGCGGCGCCGCCAAGCCGGCGAAGTCCGACTCGTCCTCCGGCGGTGACTCCGGCTCGTCCGGCGGGTCCTCGTCGTCGGGCTCGTCCGCCGGTTCCTCGTCCTCGTCGTCGGGCTCGTCCCCGTCGTCGGGCTCGGGCGGCTCCACCGGCGGCGGAGGCAAGGCCCCGGCCGCCAGCAGCGCCAGCTCCTCCTGACCCACGCCGCACCGGCCCGGGAGCCGGCCCTCGAACCGGGGGCCCGGTCCCGGGCCGGCTGCGCTCGTCCACAGCCCGGCGGAGGTTTTCCACAGCCCGACGGGGGTTGTCCACAGCCCGACGCGGTCGTCCGCCCGGCGGCGGTGACCCGCTCAGTCCCAGTGCGGGGGGCGCTCCGCGAGCAGCCAGTCGTCGTTGCCGCCCGAGCGCTCGCCCCAGCCCTGGTCGGTGTCGTCGGCGGTCTGCTCGGGCAGCACCACGAAGTCGTCGCTGAGGTCGACGGCGCGGTCGTCGTCGCCGCGTACCGCCGGCATGCCCGGATCGTCGGTGATGCTCACGAGCGGCAAGACTAGCGCAGCCACCACCGGCGGGAGCGCCGACGAACCGCCGGGCCGCCGCGTCCGGCCGGCCACCGGGCCGGGGCGTTGGTAGCGTCGGACGGCGTGACGACCCCCACCTCCGGCGGCACCCCGGACGACTACTGGCGACGGCCCGACGGCTCGCCCGAGCGGCCCACGGGCACGCCGCCGGGGCCGGCCACGCCGCCCCCGGCGCGTGGGAGCGGCTACGCGGGGCCGCCCGCGACCACCCCGCCACCGGCCGGGTGGCGCCCACCGGTGCACCTGCGACCGCCACCGCCCCGGCGACTGCCGGCGCAGGACATGGCGGAACTCGACGCGGCGGAGCAGCGGGCGCAACGACTCACGTACGGCGTGGGCACGGTGGCCGCCGTGGTGCTGGTGGTCCTCGTCTGCGTGCTCTGCACCCGGCTCGTGTTCTGACCTCGGCCCGGTCGCGGCCCGCGCCGCCCGTCGGCCCGACGCGGCCGGCGGGACGTCAGAGGGTGTTGCCCCAGACGGTCTCGGCCCCGGAGTGCCCGGTCAGGTAGACGTAGACGAGGCTGACGACGCCGAGCGCCACCACCACCACCGAGAGCACCGGGGTCACCCAGGACGGCAGCTTCGGCACCCGCCGGTGCCCGCTCGTCACGAACAGCAGCAGCAGCGACGCCACGGCCAGCGGCAGCACCCAGCGGAACAGGATGTCGCCGTAGCGGGAGTGGGCGAAGATCTGCTCCACGATCGGGCCCTGCATGCCCCGGGCGAGGAACGCGTCGGTCAGCTCCTCCCCCGACTCGACCGCGACGAAGGCCGACACGGGCGCCACCACGGCGAGGATCGCCACCGCCCAGTCCAGCCGCGCCCGGAACCGGGGCAACGCCACGTACGCGGCGGAGAGCAGGGCCAGCAGCGGCACGAGCACGACGACCGCGTGCACCACCAGCACGTGGGCCGGCAGACCCAGGATCTCCTTGAACATCCACACCTCCGGCGGTACGCGGTCGCGGGGCCAGCGTACGGTGCGCCGGTCGACCCGCCCAGTCGATCTCGACCGGGAACACGCGCCCGGAGCCGGTCCGGTTCACCGTTCCCGGCGAGGAGCCCGCCGACGTGGCGGCCGGCTCGGGGCGACCCGGGTTGTGGCCGGCGCCACCCTGCGCCGGAGGCCGGTTGTCGGTCCCCGACCCGCGTGCTGTCATTGGCACATGCCCGGTGGCGAGGAACTGCTCCGGTCGAGGGGCCTGCGGGTCACCCGGCCGCGTCTCGCCGTGCTCGACGTGCTGGCCGCCGGCGGCCACCTCGAGGTCGACGAGATCACCCGCCAGGTGCGCCAGCGCATCGACTCGGTCTCCACCCAGGCGGTCTACGACGTGCTGGGCGCACTGTCGCGCGCCGGGCTGTCCCGCCGCATCGAGCCGGCCGGCAGCCCCGCCCGCTACGAGGCCCGTGCCGGCGACAACCACCACCACGTCGTCTGCCGGGGCTGCGGCAAGATCGCCGACATCGACTGCGCGGTCGGCAGCGCGCCCTGCCTCGACCCGGACATCGCCCACGGGTTCGAGGTCGACGAGGCGGAAGTGACGTTCTGGGGCCTCTGCCCCACCTGCCAGGCCCGCCGCTCCGCCGACGACTGACGGCCGACCGCTCTCCACGCGGCGCGCGGCGGCACCGCGTGGCACCCTTGGTCGGTGGACTCCGATGACCTCGGCCTCTTCGGTCCGGGTTCGGTCACGTGGAAGGTGCACGAGGAGCCGATCCTGATCGTCGCCGGCCTGCGTTCGCTCTACCTCCAGTCGTTGCATCCCCGGGCCATGGCCGGGGTCGCCCAGAACAGCAACTACCGCTCCGACGCCTGGGGCCGCCTGGTGCGTACCGCCACCTACGTGGGCACCACTATCTACGGCACCACCGCCGAGGCGGAGGCCGCCGGGCTCCGGGTACGCCGCCGGCACGCCCGCCTGCGGGCCACCGACCTGTTCACCGGGGAGGAGTTCCGGGTCGACGATCCCGAGCTGCTGCGCTGGGTGCACGTCACCGAGGTCGAATCGTTCCTCGACACGGCCCGCCGGGCCGGGCTGCCGCTGACCGCCGACGAGATCGACGGCTACTACACCGAGCAGCGGCGCTCCGCCGCCCTGGTCGGCCTGGACCCGGCAACGGTGCCGGGCACCGCCGCCGAGGTGGCCGACTACTACCGGCGGATCCGCCCGGAGCTGCGGATGACCCGCGAGGCGGCGGAGACGGCGCTCTTCCTCACCGCGCCGCCGATCCCGTGGAAGCTCAGCCTGCCCGCCCGGATCGGGCTCAACCTCGGGCCGCCCCGCTGGGCGTACTTCGGCATCGCCGGCACGGCGCTCGCGCTGCTGCCGGCCTGGGCCCGGCGGATGTACGGCGGGCTGGGCCTGCCCACGACCGCGCTCTCCGCCGACCTGAGCGTCCGGGCGCTGCGGCTGACCCTCGCCACGTTGCCCCGCCGGTGGCGGGAGGGGCCGTTGCAGCAGGCCGCCAAGGAACGCGCCGCCCGGCTCGCCGGCACGCCGGCCTGACCCACGGCCGGACCGGCTGCCCGGTGGGCGCCCTGTGCGACCCGGGCCGGCACCGTGTCGCCGGCAGCAGGGTGACCGTGCCTGCGGGGGTGGCAGTCCTGGCCCGAAGGCCTGCGGGGCGGTCGGTCCTGGCCCGGGGCCTGCGGGGTGGTCAGTCCCTGCCGGGCGCGGGGTCGGCCGCGGGCGCGACCACCGGGTCGGCGGCGCGCTCGACGGCCGCCCACGGCTCCTTGCCCGGCGCCTGCGCCCCGACCGGGCAGGTGCGCCGGTAGTCGCACCAGCCGCAGCGCGGGCCCGGTGTGGTCGGGAACGCCTCGTCGGGGTCCTCGCCGTCGGCGACCGCCCGCTCGGCGGCCATGATGTCGCGGGCGGTCTCCTCCGCCCGGGTGAGCTGCCGGGCCAGCGACTCCACGGTGTGCTCGTGCGCGGCCACCGTGCCGGTCGGCAGGTGGTGCAGCTCCACCCGGCGGCACGGCCGGCGGAACACCCGCTCGGCGGCGTACGCGTAGAGCGCCAGCGCCTGCGAGCCGCGCGCGTCGTCGGCGTCCAGCCCGGTGCGGCCCGTCTTGTAGTCGACGATCACCAGCTCCGGACCGTCGGGCCCGGGGCGGGAGTCGATCCGGTCGGCCCGGCCGTTGAAGGCGAGCACCGCGGTCTTGACCGCCACCACCCGCTCCACGCCGAGCGGGTCGGCACCGGGCTCCAGGGTCTCGACGTAGGACTCCAGCCAGCCCAGGGCCCGCCGGTAGGCGGCGCGCTCCTGCTCGTCGTCACGGTAGCCCTCACGCACCCAGGTGCCCTTGAGCAACGCGGCGAGCGCCTCCGGCCGACGCCGCTCGGGGCTCAGGGCATACCAGTTCTTGAGGGCGTTGTGCACGCTCGCGCCGAGGGAGTTGTGCGCCCACGGCGGGCCCTTCTGCGGGGCCGGACGGTCGACGTAGGAGTAGCGGTAGCGGCGGGGGCAGTCGGCATAGGCGCCGAGCTTGCTCGGGGTGCAGACGAAGAGCCGCTCCGGCATGCCCTCGAAGCCGAGCTGCTCGGGCTGCTCGCCGCGCGGCCGGGGCGCCCGGCCGCCGCTGGTGGAGGACCGTCCGGCTGAAGAGGCTCGTCGCACACCGCGATCCTGCCATCCACCCCCGACAGAACCGGCCGCCGGTCAGGTCATGTTGGCGTACTGGGTCACGAACGCGGCCACCGCGTCCGCGATGAGCTGCACCGCGATCGCGGCCAGCAGCAGGCCGGCGATCCGGGTCAGCACCTCGATCCCGCCGGGTCGCAGGATCTTGACGATCCCGCCGGAGAACCGCAGCACGATCCAGACGGTGGCCATCACGGCCACGATCGCGGCGGCGATGGCCGTGACGTCCGCCCCGCCGTCGGCCTGCTGGACGAAGAGCATGGTGGCCACGATGGCGCCGGGGCCGGCCAGCAGCGGCGTACCCAGCGGCACCAGGGCGATGTTCGAGGTGACCTGCTGGCTCGGGTCGTCGGCCTTGCCGGTCAGCAGCTCCAGCGCCACCAGGATGAGCAGCAGGCCACCGGCGGCCTGCAACGCCGGCAGGTCCACGTGCAGGTAGTCGAGGAGCGTCTGCCCCGCCACCGCGAAGATCACGATCACGCCCAGCGCCAGGGCGACGGCCTGCCAGGCGGCGCGGTTACGGTCCCGCGCCGTCAGGGGGCCGGTCAGCGCCAGGAAGATGGGCATCATGCCCGGCGGGTCGACGATCACCAGCAGGGTCACGAAGACCTCGCCGAACAGCTTGGCATCCACGTGATCAACGTAGCCGCGCCGTCGGAGGCGGAAACGCGGATCAGCCGGAAGCGACCTCGGTCACTCCGCCCGCCTCGGCGACGATCCGCTCGTACGCCCCGGGGTCGGTGGTGAACGCCCCGAGCCGGACGGTCTTGTGGGTGCCGTGGAAGTCCGACGAGCCGGTCACCAGCAGGCCCAGCTCGCCGGCCAGGGCCCGCACGTGCGCCCGCTCGGCCGGGGAGTGGTCCTCGTGGTCGACCTCCAGCCCCGCCAGCCCGATCGCGGCCAGGTCGGCGATCAGCTCGTCCGGCGCGATCCGCCCCCGCCGGGTGGCCCGGGGGTGGGCGAAGACCGGCACGCCGCCCGCCGCGCGCACGAGCCGGACCGCGCGGAAGACGTCGATGTCCTCCTTGGGCAGCCGGTAGCGCTCGCCCAGCCAGTCCGGCCCGAACGCCTCCGTGGTGGTGGCCACCAGGCCGGCCCGGATCAGCGCCTGCGCGATGTGCGGCCGGCCCACGGTCCCGCCGCCCGCGCCGGTCAGGATCTCCGGCCAGCTCACGTCGATCCCGTCGGCCCGCAGCAGCGCCACGATCCGCTCGCCCCGCTCCTCGCGGGCGGCCCGCACCCGGGCCAGCTCCGCGACGAGTTCCGGGGCGTCCGGATCGAAGAGGTACGCCAGCAGGTGCAGCGGCAGCGCGGGCTCCTCGCCGTACCACCGGCAGGAGAGCTCCGCGCCCCGGACCAGGCTGAGCCCGGCCGGCAGCGCCGCCAGGGCCGGCGCCCAGCCGGCCGTGGTGTCGTGGTCGGTGATCGCCACGACGTCCAGCCCCGACTCCGCCGCCGCCCGCACCAGCTCGGCCGGGCTGAGCGTGCCGTCGCTGGCGGTGGAGTGGGTGTGCAGGTCGATCCGCGGTGCCGCGCTCATCGGCCCGACGCTACCGGCCGGCGGCCCGCCCCGGGCGCGCGGGCGCGGTCAGGGACGGCGGTCGGCGCCCACCGGCACCGCGCGTTCTCCGGCGGCCAGGCCGGTGACGGGCACGGACACGGCCATCTCGCCGTCGAGCACGCGGCTCACCTCGACGCGCACCAGGGCGCCGTCGGCGGCCGGATAGTGGGCCGTCCCCGGCGGCGTCCACGCCACCGGCCCGGCCACGGGCGGACCGGCCGGGCGGGTCGCCGGTGCGACGGCGAGCTGGTCCAGGTCGACCAGCAGCGCGCGGTCCTGCCGGCCCGCCTTCCCGTTGACCAGGAGCCACCGCCCGTCGGCGGACACCCCGCCGGCCGCGTCGCCGGTCAGCGTCGGCCCGCAACCGGTCCGTACCGGTGCGAGGTCCCGGGCCGGGTCGAGCAGTGCGACACAGGGCCGGCGGGGGGTGCCGGCGGACACCAGCGCGACCGCCAGCCCGTCGGGGCGGGTGTCGTAGACCTGCAGGGCGGCGTCGCCTGCGCCACGCGGCGGACCCGCCGCCGGGCGCCACAGGGCGTGACCGGGCCGGTCGGGGGCGAGGCGGACCAGGACCGTGTCCCCGGCGAAGGCGACCGGCACCGCGTCGGGCGACGCCGGGGTGCGGGCGGCGGCCACGACCTGGGTGCCGACGATCCCCGCGACGACCAGGTCCGTCCCCTCCCGCCAGGCGACCTGCCGCCCGTCGGGGCTGAGGACGATGTCCCGCGCCCCGGCCAGGAGCAGGTGTGCCTTGCCGTCCGACAGCACGATCCACAGCGACCGGCCGGCCGCCGTCGGCGCGCCCACCACCGCCCAGCCGGCCCGGTCGGGGAGCCGCTGGGCACGCTCGGCGGCCGTGCCGACGTCGGGCAGGGCGAGCCGCTGCCCACTGGCGGTGACCAGCACGTCGTTGAGGATGAGGTCCACCTCGCCCCGCCCCAGGTCGGTCCGCGGGGCGGCCGACAGCCGCGGGGTCGGGTCCGGCAACGGCGAGGCGTACGGGTCACCGAGCACCACGGTCGGATGGGTGGGTCGCCCGGGCTGCTGCCCGAGCTGGGCCATTCCGGCGCTGACCGTCACGGTGGCCACCGCGGCGAGGGCGATCCCGGTCAACGTCCGCCGGCGCCGGGACCGGTCGGCCCGCCGGATCGCCAGCCCCGCCGGATCGGCGACGAGCGGACGCGCGACGGACACCCGGCGGGCGAACGTCTCCCGTAGCGCCTGCGCCAGCTCGTCCTCGGTCACGGCGAATGGACGCGTCGGGCCTTCGGTCCGGTTGTCACCACGATCGACGGGACGGCTCACCGGTGCTCTCCGGAGCCGGCCGGTACGACCGGGAGGGTGGCCTGCCGGCCGCGCTGCTCGTCACGGGCGGTACGCGACACCGCCCCGGCCCCGGCCCGCGCCCCCGAGGCGACCGGCACCGGATCGCCCGCCGCCTCCTCGGTCAGCTCGGCGGCCGACGTGGCACGCCCGGCGTCCGCCGCCGGAGCAACGGTGGCCGGCTGCGCCGGAAGTCCGGTCGCGGCGCCGCCCGGGACGGCGGTGACGCCTCCCGACCGGCCCGGGACAATGACGCCTACCGGCCGGCCCGGGGCGGTGACGCCTCCCGGCCGGCCCGGGACAATGACGCCTCCCGGCCGGCCCGGGGCGGTGACGCCTCCCGACCGGCCCGGGGCGGCGGCAGTGGTGGTGCCGTCCGGCCTGCCCGCCGTGGCCGGCGCGACGAGCGGCGACGGGGCGTTCGTCGCCGCGACCACGGCCGCCGCGTCCTCGCCCACCACCATCGTCGGCGCCCCGTAGGCCGTCGACGGGCGGACCGGCGCGCCGCCGCGGACCGGAGCGGGACGGTCGGTGCCGCCCTGCGCGGGAGCGGGACGGTCGGCGCCGTCGCGGGCGGGGGTGGGGCGGTCGGTGGCGTCGGCCCGGGGCAGGGCCGGTGTCGGGTCGGCCCCGGCCGCCGGCAGGTCGAGGACGGCCTCGGCGCCCATCCGGCGGCGCAGGGTGCCCAGGGCGCGCGACGTCTGGCTCTTGACCGTGCCCGGCGAGATGCCGAGCAGCGCGGCGGTCTGCGCCTCGGACATGTCCTCGTAGAAGCGCAGCACGAGCACCGCCCGCTGCCGGCTGGGCAGCGCGCTCAGATGGCGCCAGAGCAGGTCCCGGTCGAGCTGCTGCTCGATCTCGTCGATCCCGGCCCGCTCCGGCAGCACGTCGGTGGGGCGTTCACCGTGCCAGCGCCGCCGCCACCAACTGGTCGAAGTATTGATCATGACGCGGCGGGCGTACGGCTCGATCGCCTCGATCCCGCCGAGCCGCTTCCAGGCCAGGTACGTCTTGGTCAACGCGGTCTGCAACAGGTCCTCGGCGGTGGCCCAGTCCCCGCTGAGCAGGTAGGCGGTGCGCAGCAGGGCGCCGGAGCGGGCCGCGACGAAGTCGCGGAACTCCTCCTCCAGGGGATCCCTGCTCACCACCGGCCACCTCCGCGCCCCGTTGTCCTGGCAGGTTGCCATGCCCGGGGTGGTCGGGTCGACGGCGAACGGTGCGCAGTTCCTCCGATGTTCGGACGAAAAGTTTCACGCCCCGTCGTCGGCCTTGGCCTCGTCGGCCTCTTTGCCCAGCCGCGCCTCGACCGCCTGCGGCTCGTACATCTCCTCGACGACACGCAGGTAGAGCTCGTTCGGGTTGGGCAGGTTCTTGATCTCACGCAGCGCCTGCTCCTGACCGGCGGACTCCAGCACGAAGGTGCCGTAGTTGAGCGCCCTGCCGGTCGGGCTCTGCTCGTACTTCATGTCGGTGACCCGGACCAGGGGCATCATCGCGACCCGCCGGGTGATGATGCCGTTGACCACCATCACCCGCTTGTTGGTCAGGATGAAGCGGTCGTACCACCAGTCGGCGACCTTCCAGGCCACCCACCCCATCACGGCGAACCAGAGCAGCACCGCGATCGTGGTCAGCGCGCCCACGTCCTGCCCGGCGAGGAAGCCGGAGAGGTAGCCCAGCACGAAGGTCGCGGCGATGCCGACCAGCAGCGGGGTGGAGAGGTGGATCCAGTGCCGCTTCCACTCGCCCCGGTAGCGCTCGGTCGGGAAGAGGTAGCGCGCCACCAGCGAGCTGGGCTCGTCCTCCAACGGCAGCACCCGGCGGGGCGCCATGCCGGCGGCGTCGGCCCGCAGACCGGCCAGCTCGTCCTCGGAGATCTGCGGTGGCTGGTAGCCGGCCTCCGGGTCACGGACCCAGGCCCGACCGGACCGCCCCTCCCCGGCGTACGCCGGGCCGTCGCCGAAGCCGGCGTCGTCCGAGAGGGAGGGACCGTCGGAGAGACCCGGACCGGTGCCGTAGCCCGGCCCGTCGTCGGGGCCGATCCGGGGGATCGGCTCCGTGTCCCGCTCCCGGCGCTCCCGATCGGGATCGTCGGGATCGAAGGGTGGACCGGAGGGGTTTCCCATCGGCGGCTAGGCGACGAGGCTGGTGAAGAAGTCGCCGAACCCCTGGGCGATGTCCATGATCCCGCCGCCCAGTGACTTGAACACGTCCGCCGCAGAATTTGGCCGATATGCGACGAAGAAGATCAAGAATGCGATTCCGGCCCAGGTGAGGACCTTCTTGACCATGGCGGGCCATCCTCTCGCGCGGCGCCGGGTCCCATTACCGCAGCGGCACCCAGAGTATCAGTGTGGTGTCGTACAGTGAATATCTGCGTCCGTTCTCCGACATTCCGGGATGCCTGTCAAGCCCTAGGGCCCGTCAAGCCTTCCCGTGCAGATACGGAGACGGTGCGCCGTACACGAGCTCGGGCGGTGTCCACTCGGTCAGGTCGTGCAGCACGACTTCTTCCGCGAGGAGGTGACCCGCACTCGCCGGCCAGGCTATCGCATGGAGCCACAATCCCCGAGCCTCGCCGGCGTACGCGCTTCGATCCGTCGGCGAGTTCACGAGCCACAGTGGAGTCGGATGGCCGGCCACCTTGATCCTGGCCTGCCCGACATGCTCCGGATGCCCCGGCCCGGGATCGGTCAACGCCTGCGCGAGTTCCGGGCCCGGATCCGGGCCGGCCAGGCCCGCGAACCGGGTGCCCAGGCCGACGCCCGGCTCCTCGGCGACGAAGACCAGGTCCGCGGGGCCACCGCCGAGCGGCTCCGGCCCGGCGCAGGCGACCGCCGTGGCACGCACCCCGGTGCGGTCGTCGCCGGCGTACGCCACACCGGTCATGGTCCAGCCCGTCGGCAGCGGCCACGGGCACCACAGTGGCGTCCTCGGCCGGGTCGGCGGGTCGGCGGCGGCGACGATCCGTTCCACCACGCTGGCCACGATCTCGGTCCCGATGTGCTCGGGCACGTGCAGCGGGGAAACCGGTCCGCAGTCCAGGCAGCGCGACTCGGTGTGCATCAGGTCCGGCGCCCGCACCGGTCCACCACATTTCGGGCAACTCACCGCGACACTCACCATCCCACCGTCACCCCCGCACGCCGCCCCGTCAAGCGGAGCGCCGGTTTCGGTGCCACCGACTCCCCCCTAGGGCGGGGCGGCTCAGGTCCCCCGACGAGCCCGAGGCCGGCGAGCGACGGCGGTCAGGCCGGCAAGCGACGCCAGGCAGCCCGGCGAGCGACGCCAGGCAGCCCGGCGAGCGACGCCAGGCAGCCCGGGGAGCGACGGCGGTCAGTCCGGGCGTGGCGGCGGTCAGCCCGGCGGCGGCCCGGCGTACGTACGGATCCAGGCGTGCATGGCGATGCCGCTGGCCACGCCGGCGTTTATCGACCGGGTGGAGCCGTACTGGGCGATCGAGAAGAGCTGGTCGCAGGCGGCACGCGCCGGATCCGACAGGCCCGGGCCCTCCTGCCCGAACAGCAGGACGCAGCGCCGGGGCAGGGTGGTGGTCTCCAGCGGCCGGGAGCCGGGCAGGTTGTCGATGCCGACGACCGGCAACTCCCGTCCGGCCGCCCACGCGACGAACTCCTCGATGGTCTCGTGGTGCCGGACGTGCTGGTAGCGGTCGGTCACCATGGCACCGCGCCGGTTCCACCGCCGGCGGCCGACGACGTGCACCTCGGCGGCGAGGAAGGCGTTGGCGTTGCGGACGACAGTGCCGATGTTGAAGTCGTGCTGCCAGTTCTCGATCGCGACGTGGAAGTCGTGCCGTCGCCGGTCCAGGTCGGCCACCACGGCCTCGCGCCGCCAGTAGCGGTACCGGTCGACGACGTTGCGCCGGTCGCCCTCGGCGAGCAGCTCGGGGTCGTACCGCGGGTCGTCCGGCGGGTCCCCGGGCCACGGTCCCACGCCGACGTCGAGCTGGTCTCCGGTCACGGTCACGCAGGGTACGGCCCACGGACCCCGCCCCGGGCCTCGACCCCGACCCGGGCCAGCCGCCGCCGGGATCCCGCTGGCCCCCACCCCGCGCGCCGCCCCTCCCCCCGCCCTGCCGCCCCCACCCCGCGCCCCACCCTCTCGCCGCCGATCTTGCAGTTTCGGCCCCCCGATACAGGCGGATTGCGACTTTTGCCAGGGCAACAAGTGCAAGTTCGGCGGGGCGTGGCGGGGGCGCGAGGCGGGGCGGGGCGGGGGCGCGGGCGCGGGGTGGGCGAGGGGAGGTGGGGCGGTTCAGCGCAGCCCCAACGCGCCGCCGAGCCGGTCGAGGAAGCGGCGGTCGGCGGGGGCCGGCGGCAGCCCGGGGGCTCCGGCCGTCGCCGCCCTGCACACCCGGGCCGCCACCGACTGCACCCACTGCCGGTACGCGGCCGAGTCGGCGGGATCGGCCCGCCGCCGCAGCACCCGGGTCGCGGCCCGGCAGGCGGCGAGCAGGTCCACCACGTCGGTGAGGCGCTCGACGGGATCGCCCGCCCCGTCGTGCCGGGCGTAGATGGCGGCGACCACCGCGCGTACGAGATCGCTGTCGAAGGCCCGGCCGGCCGCGACCGCGTCCAGGCCGGCGAGCCCGGCGGCGACTCCCGGGTGGGGCCGTCCGGGGCCGGGCGCGGCGGCGGCCACGATCACGCGGCCGGGCAGGCTGGTCAGCAGGTCCCACTCGGCGGCGGAGTAGACGGCGGTGGTCAGCGGTGCGGCACGGCGGCCGGCAGAGGACGGCTCTCCGGCGACGGAGTGGCTCATGGGGACCTCCGGCGCCAGCATATGCCCCGGATCGGAAAAAGGGCCCCTACCACCCGGAACCCGGATGAGAAGGGGCCCGTCGGTCAGCGCGGCTCGGGGAAGCTGGGCCGTTCCGGGTCGACGCCCTCGGGCACCGCCGCCGTCGCGTACTCCTTCTTCGGGACCATCACCCGGCGGCGGAAGACGCACACCATCGTGCCGTCCTGGTTGTAGCCGCGGGTCTCCACGGAGACCACGCCCCGGTCGGGCTTGGAGGACGACTCGCGCTTGTCCAGCACGGTGGTCTCGCCGTAGATCGTGTCGCCGTGGAAGGTGGGCGCCACGTGCCGCAGGGACTCCACCTCGAGGTTCGCGATGGCCTTGCCGCTGACGTCGGGCACCGACATGCCCAGCAGCAGCGAGTAGATGTAGTTGCCGACCACCACGTTGCGCTTGAACTGGCTCGCCGTCTCGGCGTAGTGCGCGTCCATGTGCAGCGGGTGGTGGTTCATGGTGAGCAGGCAGAAGAGGTGGTCGTCGTACTCGGTGACCGTCTTGCCGGGCCAGTGCCGGTAGACCGCGCCGACCTCGAACTCCTCGTAGTAGCGGCCGAACTGCATCCTTGTCCCCTTCGACGGGCGGCGATGGAGTTCGGCACAGCATGCCTTATGGAGTGTTAAGGCGAGGCGCGGGGCGCGGGGCGTGCGGAAATGTCACACCGCCACAACCGGGGGGAGACGCAATGAGCGGCGGGGCCCTCCCCGGCACCCGCCGCCCACGCTCTGATGCGGAAGATTCTGCCGTACGGGAAGGCGAACCGAACAGAGACGGAGGTCACATTTACCTTTTCGTAACACTACTGTGCGTGCTCGGCCGACCGGACCTCGGCGATCTCCGCACGCCGGATCATCGCTTGTCAACCGCCTGATTGCTCATTCGTTCCGGTCAATCGTGTCGATCTCTTTGGAAACGCTCCCATCACGACCGGTCACGCAAATGCGTCGTGCACTTGCGTACCGCAACGGCGAACAGGAACCATCGTCATCGATGTGAACGTGACCTGCGCAACGCCGTGACGAGCACGTTTCGGCGGAAGCGGGCCGGGAATTCCACGAGGTACGCCCTGGTTCCACCAGACGTAGCTATTCCGCGCCGATCGGAGACTTTCATGGCAACCGTAGAGCTGACCACGGCAAACTTCGACGAGGTGACCGGCAGCGACGGCATCGTGCTGGTCGACTTCTGGGCCGACTGGTGCGGCCCGTGCAAGCGGTTCGCCCCGGTCTACGAGCGCTCCTCCGACAAGCACTCCGAGATCGTGTTCGGCAAGGTCGACACCGAGGCGCAGCAGGAGCTGGCCGCCAAGTTCGACGTCCGCTCGATCCCGACCATCATGGCGATCCGCGACGGCGTCATCGTCTTCGCCCAGCCCGGCGCCCTCCCCGAGTCCGCCCTGGAGAACCTGATCGAGCAGGTCCAGGCCCTCGACATGGACGACGTCCGCGAGAAGCTGGCCGGGCACAGCCACTGAGCCGCAGCGCTCCACGACGGCCGGACCCGACGGGCCCGGCCGTCGTCGTACACCCGCCGGGTGGCGGGGAACGGCCGGCACCCGCATCCCCACCCTGCGCCCGTGGAGACGTCTCCGCCCTGGGCCCGGAACGCGGCAGCCCTGGCCCGCCGGCCAGCGGGAAGTGGCCGTCGGAGGGAGCCGAGGCGGGCGGTACATCCCGTATCGTCACGACCCGATGGAAACCTTGACCACCCGCGGTCGCGCCGTCCGGCTCGCCGTCACCGCCCTCGGCCTGGCCGTCCTGTCGGCCGGCACCGCCTGGGGCACCGACGACCACTTCCCGTTCGGCCCGTTCCGGATGTACTCCACGTCCAACCCGCCGAACTCCCCCGCCCCTGACACCCGCGTCGAGGGCGTGGACAGCAGCGGAGCGGTCGTCGACCTGGGCGAGCGGGCCACCGGCATCCGCCGGGCCGAGATCGAGGGCCAGCAGAGCCGCTACGCCGCCGACCCCGCGCTGCTCACCGAGGTCGCCGACGCGTACGCCGAGCGTCACCCGGACGCGGCGGAGCTGGTCGAGGTCCGCATCGTCATCCGCTGGCACGGCATCCGCGACGGGCGACCCACCGGCCGCTGGACCGACGAGACCGTGGTCGCCTGGCAGGCGGACCGATGAGCCGCTGGTTGACCGAGGCGGTGCCCCGCGGCCGGGTGGCCGCCTTCCGCACGCTGATCTACCTCTTCGTCGCCGCCGACCTGGTCGTCTTCACGCCCTGGGTACGCACCCGGGTGGCGGTGCCCGGCGAGCTCTACCAGCCGCTGCTGGTCGGCCGGGTGCTGCCCCTGCCGACGCCGACCCAGACGCTTGTCACCGTCGTCTTCTGGGCCCTGCTGCTGCTCGCCCTGCTCGCCGCGACCGGCCGGGCACCACGCCTGCTCGGCTGGGCGGTCTTCGCGCTCTACTTCGAGTGGATGATCGTCGCGATGAGCTACGGCAAGGTCGACCACGACCGGTTCGGCCTGCTCGTCGCGCTGGCCGTGCTGCCCACCGCCGGCCGGGCCCGGCACGGCGACACCACCCGCACCGAGGCGGGCGGCTGGGCGCTGCGGGTCACCCAGATCGCGGTCATCTGCACGTACTTCCTGGCCGCCTGGGCCAAGCTGCGCTTCGGCGGGCTGGACTGGCTGACCGGCTCGGTGCTGGCCCGGGCGATCCTGCGGCGCGGCACCGAGCTGGCCGACCTGATCGCCTCGGTGCCGTACCTGCTGATCGTCGCCCAGTTCGGCATCGTCGCGTTCGAGCTGTTCAGCCCGGTGGTGTTCCTGCTCAGGGAACGCTGGCGGCTGGCCACGGTGGGCTTCTTCTACTCGTTCCACCTGGTCACCGTCGCGACCATCACGATCTCGTTCGCCCCGCACCTCGCCGCGATGACCAGCTTCCTGCCGCTGGAGCGGGTCCGGCCGATCGTCTGGGCGCGCCGGCTGCTCACCCGCCGGGGACGGGACACCGCAGCGCCCGCCGGCGCCGCGCCGGCACTCGCGGGTCAGGCGTCGGCGGCCGGGCGACCGGACGGTCCGTAGAGGCGCTCCCGCGCCTCCTGCGGCAGCGCGCAGGCGGCCGTGCCACCAGGCAGCCGGTGCCGGTTTCGGGCCACCCAGCGGTACGCGGGCCAGGCGGCGGCGCGTACCGGCGGGAAGGCGAGGCCAGCGCCCGCGACCCGCCAGAGCGGACCGCTGTCGCGGAGCAGCCTGGCGATGGCGTCCGGACCGGCCGCGCGGGAGCCGTCGGCGCCCACCCACTGCACCGCCTCCTCGCACTCGGCCTCGCTCAGGCCCAGCGCGTCGAGGTCGGCGAACTGCCACGGCACCACCCGCACGCCCGTCGGAATGCGCCGGTCGATGAACTCGGCGCACCGGGTGCAGAACGCGCAGTCCCCGTCGTAGACGAACGTCGACCTCTCCATGCCCCCCATCCTCCACCCGCCGGGCGCGCGCGGTGCCGCGAGGTGGGCGGGAACACGGCGGGTCGCTTGCGCTCTGCTCGTACGCGTGTTCGAATGAGGGCCATGCGCTGGGACAACCTCGCCGCTCCCCCGGACGAGGGAGTCCCCGACCGGGCAGCGCCGGCGACACCACCCCTGCCGCTGGCGCTGCCCGGAGCAGTCGCCCGCACCTTCGACACGCCGGGCTTCGCCGGCATGACGTTCTACGAGGTGCAGGCCAAGTCGATCATCAACAAGGTGCCCGGCACGTCCCGGGTCCCGTTCGAGTGGACGATCAACCCCTACCGGGGATGCAGTCATGCATGCGTTTACTGCCTCTCGGGCGAGACGCCGATCCTCATGGCCGA
Organism: Micromonospora sp. NPDC048868; assembly: GCF_043198195.1. NCBI lineage: Bacteria > Bacillati > Actinomycetota > Actinomycetes > Micromonosporales > Micromonosporaceae > Micromonospora > Micromonospora sp. NPDC048868. Next base: position 33,476 of record NZ_JBICUN010000015.1, on the reverse strand, counting down.
CGGACGCGCGAAGCCGATCAGCAAGCTGGAGATCGGTGACCGGATCTACGGCACGCAGCGTCGTGGTGCCTACCGTCGCTACGTCGTCACCACGGTCCTGGCCAAGTGGTCGACCGTAAAGCCGGCCTACCGGGTCACCCTGGAGGACGGCACGACGCTGATCGCCAGCGGCGACCACCGGTTTCTCTCCGACCGTGGTTGGAAACACGTGACCGGCGCGATGAATGGCGCGGGGCAACGCCCCTACCTGACGACGAACAACCGCCTGATCGGCACCGGCCGCTTTGCCACGGGCCCGAAGGACTCGGCCGACTACCGGCGGGGCTACCTCTGCGGAATGATCCGAGGTGACGCGACCCTCGGCACCTACCGCTATTCCTACGGGGTGGTGCACCGGTTCCGCCTGGCGCTCGCTGACGAGGAGGCGCTGGGTCGCACGAAGCGCTTCCTCGACAGCGCCGGGGTGAAGACAGACAGCTTCGCGTACACCCCGGCAAGTGCGACGCGACGAGCCATCTCCGCGATCCGGACGTCCCGGCAGCGCTCGATCGAGGCCATCACCGCCCTGGTGCGGTGGCCTGACGATCCCACCGACGACTGGCGGCTGGGCTTCCTCGCCGGGATCTTCGACGCAGAGGGCAGTTGCAGCCGGGGCGTTCTCCGGATCAGCAACAGCAGCAACGAGATCCTCGACCAGACGTCGGCGGCGCTGAGCCACTTCGGCTTCACGAGCGTGGTCGAAGATCTAGGCCGCGCGAACCGCGTACGAAACATCCGGCTGACCGGCGGGCTACGCGAGCGGCTACGGTTCTTCCACCTGACCGACCCGGCCATCACCCGGAAGCGGTCGATCGACGGAGCGGCGCTGAAATGTCAGGCGGCTCTCCGGGTGGTCGGCATCGAGCCCCTCGGGCTGGAACTGCCCCTCTGGGACATCACGACCGGCACTGGCGACTTCATCGCCGATGGCGTCGTGAGCCACAACTGCTTTGCGCGTAACACGCACACCTATCTCGACCTCGACGCCGGGGACGACTTCGACCGGAAGGTCATCGTCAAGGTCAACGCCGGTGAGCTGGTCCGGCGGGAGCTGGCCGCGCCGCGCTGGCGGGGCGCGCCCGTCGCGATGGGCACCAACGTCGACTGCTACCAGCGGGCCGAGGGGCGCTACCAGCTCATGCCGCAGATCATCGCGGCGCTGCGCGACTTCGCGAACCCGTTCTCGATCCTCACCAAGGGCACGCTGATCCTGCGTGACCTGCCGCTGCTGCGCCAGGCCGCCGAGGTCACCCGGGTCGGCGTGTCGTACTCGGTGGGCTTCGTCGACGAGCGGCTCTGGCGGGCGGTGGAGCCGGGCACCCCCAGCCCGAGGCGGCGGCTCGACGCCGTACGGGCGCTGGCCGACGCCGGCTTCGACGTCGGTGTGCTGATGGCGCCGATCCTGCCCGGGCTCAGCGACGACGACGAGTCGATCGACGCGACCGTGGCGGCCATCGCCGCCGCCGGGGCGACCAGCGCGACGCCGCTGGCGCTGCACCTGCGCCCGGGTGCCCGGGAGTGGTACGCGCGCTGGCTGGGTCGCGAGTTCCCGCACCTGGTCCCCCGCTACCGCGAGCTCTACCGCTCCGGCGCGTACGCCCCGCAGTCCTACCAGCGGGAACTGACGGCGCGGGTGCGCATCGCGGCACGCCGGCACGGGCTGCCCCGGAGCGAACGCGGCGACGACCACCGCCGCACCGAACCAGCGCCCGCGCCGCCGCCCGCCGAGCAGCTCACTCTCTTGTAGACGGCTGCCGATACGCTGCCGGCGTGCGGGAGACGATCGTCCGGGCGCTCCGCCGGCAGCGGGTCACGACGGCGGTCGCGGTACTCCTCGGGCTGCTCTGGGGCGTGCTGACCGGGTGGGCGTCGCGGACCGGCGGCCCCGCCGCCCTGCTCATGCTGCCGCCGCTGCTGATGCTGGCGTGGAGCCTGGTGCCGATCTTCGGACGGCCGGGCACAGCCGACCTGCGGGTGGACGAGCACGAGCCCGCCTTCTTCAGCGCCCCCAGGTTCCGGACGAACTACCGCTGCGCCATCCTCGGCTTCCTCGCGTACCAGGTGACCTACCCCGCCCTCGCGAGCCCCGACGAGTTCTGGTGGATCTACCCGAGCATCTCCGGCCCGCTGACCGTCGTGCTGACGGTCGCCCACTGGCGACGGGTGCCGGGGGTCGCGCTGACCCCGACGGGAATCACCGCCGGCGACCCGCTGCGGCACGTCCACGTGCCGTGGGAGGCGCTGGCCCCGGCGGCCGGGGTCTACCCGCTACGGATCGGCTCGCTCCGGCTGCCGGTGCGGAGTCCGGAGTCGGTCCGTCGCGGCGGCATCATCCGGCGTCGCCAGGTGGACGTGGAGACCTGGGGCCTGGATGTCGCGCCGGAGCTGCTGGCCGGGGCGATCGCGCACTACGCCGCCCACCCGGAACACCGCGCGGCGATCGGCACGCCCGAGGAGTACGCCCGGCTGCGTCACGTGCTCGCGGGCGGCGGCTGAGCGACGGGGTTAGAGTCGGCGGGTGCGCTCCGCTCAGCAGATCCTCGCCGACTCCGCCGTGATCGCCGTCGTGGGCGCCTCCCGCGACCCGCGCAAGGCCGCGCACAGCGTGCCGTTGCAGATGCAGCGGCACGGCTGGCGGATCATTCCGGTGAACCCGACGGCCGACGAACTCTTCGGCGAGCGGGTCTACCGGTCGCTTGCCGACATCCCGCACCCGGTCGATCTTGTCGACGTGTTCCGGCCGGCGCAGGACGCGGTCGACGTGGTGCGCGAGGCGGTGGCGATCGGCGCCCCGGCGGTCTGGTTGCAGCTCGGCATCGTCTCGGCCGAGGCGCGGCGGATCGCCACGGAGGCGGGCGTCGACTACGTCGAGGACCGCTGCCTGATCGTCGAGCGCGCCGCCGCCGGCCTGACCCGGCTGGGCTGACCGGGTTCGGGGAATCCCGGCACTGCGGTCAGTCCCGCCCGCCGTGGCGGTTGCACGAGTCGGCTGGGCGGCGGGTCAGGCCCGCACGTTGTCGACGGCTCGTACCCTGCGGTCATGTCTTTCCGCCTGTCCGGCCGGCTGCCGAAGCGCGACGACGGGCTCTGGCCGCGGCGGCTGCTGGCCGCGACGGTGGCCGCAATGGTGACGGTGCCGGTGGCCGCCGCGCTGTTCCGGGTTCCCCGGTTCGATCCCGATGTCTGTGTCTTCTGGCTCTTCGTCGGTGTGACCGCGCTGCTGCGGCGGTGGTGTCCGCGGCAGGACGCCCGGCTGGTCTGGCGGGAACGGGTGGCCGGCCTCGACGGCACGGAGCCCGGTCTGGTCGCTCGGCGGTCCCTGGCCGGCTGGGTCGACCTCGTCACCGCCCTGGCCTGGGCGACGGCGGTGATGCTGGTGGTGACGATGACGCTGCCCGCCGACCCGCAGTGGGCCCGGGTCGTACGGCTGGTGCTCCTGGTCGCGGTGGCGGCAGCGGGCGGTGTCGTCGCCTATTCCGGCGTGCGGTTCACCGGGCGGTTGGCGCTCACGGCGAGCGGGATCAGACACGGCCGCCGACGGTACGACTGGTCCAACATCGACCGGGTGAGCCTGCACCGGGAGGACGGCCGGCTCGCCGGAGTGCGGCTGCGGCCGAGGGTGCGGCGGTCGTTCGAGCCGGCGCCCGTGGTCGGCGGGCGGGACGTGGCGGTGCCGGAGCAGCGCCTGGCGGCCGCGATCGAGGCGTACCGGGAACGACCGCAGGTGCTGGCGGCGGGGCCGGTCACCGCACCTGAGCCCGCCGCCGGTGCCGACGTGTCAGGAAGGGCACCTTCCTCTACCTGAGGCGTCAGGAAGGTGCCCTTCCTTACCTCAGAGCTTGTACTGCTTGAGGAGGCCGCGGGAGATGATGGTCTTCTGGATCTCCGAGGTGCCCTCGCCGATGAGCAGGAACGGGGCCTCCCGCATCAGGCGCTCGATCTCGTACTCCTTGGAGTAGCCGTAGCCGCCGTGGATGCGGAACGCCTCCTGGACGACCTCGGCGCAGTACTCCGAGGCGAGCAGCTTGGCCATGCCGGCCTCGACGTCGTTGCGCTGGCCGGCGTCCTTGAGGCGGGCGGCGTTGACCATGAGCGCGTGGGCTGCCTCGATCTTGGTGCCCATCTCGGCGAGCTTGAACGCGACGGCCTGGTGCTTCGCGAGCGGCTGGCCGAAGGTGTGGCGCTGCTGGGCGTACGCGACGGCGAGTTCGAAGGCGCGGATGGAGATGCCGCAGGCGCGAGCGGCCACGTTGACCCGGCCGACCTCGATGCCGTCCATCATCTGGTAGAAGCCGCGGCCGACCTTCTCCGCGCCGCCGAGGACGGCGGACTCGGGGACGGTCACGCCGTCGAGCACCATCTCGGTGGTCTCGACGCCCTTGTAGCCCATCTTGTCGATCTTGCCGGGGATGGTCAGGCCGGGCGCGGTCTCGCCGAAGCCGGGCTCCTTCTCCAGCAGGAAGGTGCTCATGTTGCCGTAGACCGAGTCGGCGCCCGTGTCGGTCTTGACCAGGGTCGCCACCACGGAGGAGTACGCCCCGTTGGTCAGCCACATCTTCTGGCCGTTGATCACGTACCGGTCGCCGTCGCGGACGGCCTTCGACTTGATCGCGGAGACGTCGGAGCCGCACTCGGGCTCGGACATCGAGAAGGCGCCACGCACCTCGCCGGTCGCCATCTTCGGCAGCAGCCGGGCCTTCTGCTCGGCGGAGCCGTGCTGGGAGACCAGGTACGCGACGATGAAGTGGGTGTTGACGATGCCGGAGATCGACATCCAGCCCCGCGACAGCTCCTCGACCACCAGCGCGTAGGTGAGCAGGGATTCGCCGAGCCCGCCGTACTCCTCGTCGATGGTGAGACCGAAGAGGCCCATCTCGCGCATCCCGTCGAGGATGTCGCTCGGGTACTCGTCGGCGTGCTCCAGCCGCTGCGCGTGCGGGATGATCTCCTTGTCGGCGAACTCCCGGACGGTCTCCAGGATCGACCGCTGCACATCGGTCAGGCCGGGCGTCTGGGCGAGTCGGGCCATCTCAGCCTCCGGGGGTCGGCGCCTTACTCATGGGTAACTGAACGCTCCGTCAGTATTGGCCGCACGGCGGTCGAGGCCAAGGTGACCAGTCCACACAACCGCTGTGAAAAGGTTCACCGCTGCGGGTAGCGTCCGGCAAGAGGGGACGCGATCCGCCACCGGCAGGAGGAGACCGTGAGCCAGCCACCGTCGTCGGGGCCGCCCGATCCGGACCGGTCGCCGTCACCCTGGGAGCCCCCGCCGGGGCACGACCCGTCGAGCTACGAGCCCCCACCGGAGCCGCCGTCGTACGGGCCGCCGGCCCACGAGCAGCCGCCCTACGAACCGCCGTCCTACGAGCCGCCGTCCTACGAGCCGCCGGCCCACCAGCAGCCCGCATACGGGCAGCCCAGCTACGAGCAGCCCGGCGAACCGCCGCACGGGCAGCAGTGGGGGCACCAGCCCCCGTACACCCCGCAGACGCCCTACGGGCAGTACGGCCCGCCGTCCGGTCCCCGGGCCGGCGGGACGAACGTGCTCGCCATCCTCTCGCTGGTCTTCGCGTTCGTCTTCTCCCCGATCGGCATCGTCCTCGGGCACCTGGCCAAGCGGCAGATCCGCACGACGGGCGAGGAGGGCGACCAGCTCGCCACGTGGGGCCTCATCCTCAGCTACGTCATCACCGGGCTCGGCGTGCTGGCCTGCTGCGGCTGGATCGCGCTGATCGCCCTCGCCGGCAACAACGGCCCCAACTACTGAGCCCGCAGATCAGCGGAACTCAGCCTCACGGACGCTGTTGCCGCCGTCCACCACCAGCATCTGCCCGGTGATGTACGAGGCGGCCGGCGAGCAGAGGAAGACGATCGCCGCGGCCACCTCGTCCGGTGTGCCGGGGCGGCCGACCGGGGTGCCGAGGCCCTGCCGGATCTCCGCCACCGTGGAGGCCGCGGTGTGGATGGTGCCCGGTGCGACGGCGTTGACGGTCACCCCGTCGGCGATCATCTCCATCGCCAGCGCCCGGGTCAGTCCGACCACGCCCGCCTTGGCCGCCGCGTAGGCCGCCTCGGTGGGCAGGGCGTTGACCGGCCCGGCGGTGGCCGACAGGTTGACGATCCGGCCCCAGCCCCGCTCGGCCATGCCGCCGATGAAGGCGCGGCTGCACAGGAACGCGGTGGTGAGGTTGCGGTCGATCTCACCGCGCCACTCGTCGTAGCTGAGCTGGGCGACCGGTCGCAGCACCTCGGGGCTGGCCCGGCTGGCCAGGCCCGCGTTGTTGACCAGCACCTCGACGTCCCCGAGCTGCTCGGCGACCGCGTCGGCGAGCGCGCCCACCTCCGACTCGTCGGTGAGGTCGGCGACGAAGCCGGTCACGCCCAGCTCGCCGGCCCGGTCGTGGATGCGTCGGGTGGTGGAGACGATGGCCACCCGGGCGCCGAGGTCGGCCAGCCGGCGGGCCGTCGCGTACCCGATGCCGTCCGGGCTGCCCGCCCCGGTGACCAGGGCGACCTTCCCGTCGAGGCGCAGGGTCACCGGGTCCGGCAGCGGCGCGGGCTCGTCGATGCCGGCGGTGCCCGGCTGGGCGGCGGCGCGGGTGCGCCGGGCCACGCCGGGGCGGCTCGCGTCCCGTCTCGGTCGGCTGCCGGAGCGGTCCGCGGCTCGCGCGTCAATCACCATGCCAGGATCCTGCCCGCTTCCTCCGGCCCGGGCAACGCGGCACACCCGGTGGTGACACCCCGGGCTTTGGGCAGGCCTGACTACCCTGACGGGCGCACCCCGCACCCTACGGAGCAGACGAATGACATATCCCCCGCCCTCCGGCGGCTGGAACGACCCCGCGTGGTCGGGCCAGCAGTCGAGCCCACCCGCCGACCCCGCCCTCCCGGTGAGCGGTCAACCCGTCCCCGCCCAGCCCACCGGCCCCGACCCGTACGCCCCGGACCCGTACGCGGGCGGCGACCCGTACGCCGGGATGAAGCACGCCGCCGGGCAGCCCGGGCCCGCCGCCTACCCGCCGGCCTACCCGAACTACGGCTACGCGCCTTCGTTGAGGACCAACGGCCTGGCCATCGCCGCCCTGGTGCTCGCCCTGGTCGGCATCGGCTCCTGCGTCACCGCGCCGATCGGCGCGATCCTCGGCCACGTCGCGCAGAAGCAGATCCGGGAGACCGGCGAGGGCGGCGAGGGCATGGCGAAGGCCGGCATCATCGTCGGCTGGATCGTCACCGGCCTCTACCTGCTGGTGGTCCTCTTCTACGTCGCGATCATCATCTTCGCGATCTCCCAGGCCGACACCGGCGGCACCAACTACTGACGCGACGGTGCCGCCCCGGCGCGGACCGGGGCGGCACGGATGTCGGGAGGGGCGGGGACTACTCCGCCGGCGGAGTGAAGGACGAGGTACGGGTCATGCCCGCGGCCCGGCCCTTCGCCGCCACCACGAGGGCCATCTTGCGGGACGCCTCGTCGATCATCTCGTCGCCGAGCATCACCGCGCCCAGCCGGCCGCCCGCCTCCGACGTGTAGTGCTCATACGCGTCGAGGATCAGCTCGGCGTGGTCGTAGTCGGCCTGGGCCGGCGAGTAGACCTCGTTCGCGGCGTCGATCTGGCCCGGGTGCAGCACCCACTTGCCGTCGAAGCCGAGCGCCGCCGAGCGCTTGGCCACCTCGCGGAACGCGTCCACGTCGCGGATCTGCAGGAACGGGCCGTCGATGGCCTGCTTGTCGTGCATCCGGGCCGCCATCAGGATGCGCATGAGGATGTAGTGGTAGGGGTCGCCCGGGTAGTCCGGGATGAGCGCGCCGACCACCAGGGACTTCATGTTGATCGAGGCCATGAAGTCGGCCGGACCGAAGATGATGGTCTCGACCCGGGGCGAGGCGGCCGCGATGGCGTCGATGTTGACCAGGCCGGCCGCGTTCTCGATCTGCGCCTCGATGCCGATCCGGCCGACCTCCAGACCGAGCGTCTTCTCCAGCTGGGTCAGGGTCATGTCGAGCCACTGCACCTGGGCCGCGTTCTGCACCTTGGGCAGCATGACGCAGTCGAGGTTGGCGCCGGCACCCTCCACCACGTCGATGACGTCCCGGTAGGTCCACGGCGTGGTCAGGTCGTTGACCCGGACGACGCGGGTCTTGCCTGACCAGTCGCCCTCGTTGAGCGCCGCGACGATGTTCTTCCGGGCGTCGGGCTTGGCGAGCGGGGCGACCGCGTCCTCCAGGTCCAGGAAGACCTGGTCGGCCGGGAGCCCCTGGGCCTTGCCGAGCATCTTGACGCTGGAGCCGGGTACCGCGAGGCAGGACCGACGGGGGCGACCGACTGCGGCCATGGATGCGCTCCTTCCAGCGTGCGCGGGCACGCCGACGTCACCTGACGAAATGCGAGGGCTTGACGATCCCAAAGGTCTTTGTGACGCCACGGTAACCTCGTGCCGTGACCGGGGTGAATGGACCTGTGGAAGATCTCACTGGGCGTCGGATCGTGGTGGTGACCGGGGCCAGCTCGGGCATCGGGCTGGCGGCCGCCGTCGACCTGGCGCGCCGCGGTGACCAGGTGGTACTGGTCGGCCGCGACCCGGCCCGGCTCCAGGCCGCGGCGGAACAGGTGCGGGAGGCGTCCGGCGAGCGACCGGAGCTGTTCCGGGCCGACTTCGCGGTCCTGGACGACGTCCGCCGGCTGGCCGGCAAGCTGCGCGAGGCGTACGACCGGATCGACGTGCTCGCCAACAACGCCGGGGCGATCGCGCTCCAGCCCCTCACCACGGTCGACGGCTTCGAGCTGTCGATCCAGGCCAACCACCTGGCCCCGTTCCTGCTCAGCAACCTGCTGCGCGACCGGATCGGCCGGATGGTGGTGACCGCCTCCGGCGCGCACCGCAGCGGCGTGCTCGACCCGGCCGACCTGAACGCCGCGCTGCGCCGCTACCGGCCCATGCAGGCGTACGGCACCAGCAAGCAGGCGAACATCCTCTTCACGGCCGAGGCGGCCCGGCGCTGGCCGGAGATCCCCGCGTACTCCTTCCATCCGGGGGTGGTGCGCAGCCGGTTCGGCAACGACAGCCGGCTGGTCGCCCTGGGCATGCGGTTCCTGCCGTTCCGCAGCCCGGAGAAGGGCGCGGAGACGCTGGTCTGGCTGGCCAACCAGGACCCGGCGCGGCTGATCACGGGCGGCTACTACATCGACCGACGGTTGCGCCGACCGCTGCCCAGGGCGTCCGACCCGCAGCTCGCCGCCCGGCTCTGGACGGCCAGCGCCGAGGCGGTCGGCGTCGCCGGATAACGGTGTCGCCCGCGACCGGAGCGCTGCCATACTCCGCCCCATGACGACGGGGAACGACACCGACGGGCACGGAGACGCGGGCGGGCACGGGGACGCGGGCGGCGGCGTCCTGCGGGTGCTCCGCGAGGACAAGGAGCTCCAGGCGCGGCTCGACGCGGAGCTGACCGCCTTCAACAACCGGGCGACCGGCGCGGACGACGAGGCCGGCCTCTGCGTCCGGGTCGACGACGCCGGCGGCGAGCTGGTGGCCGGCCTGACCGGGTGGACCTGGGGCGGCTGCGCCGGGATCGACATGGTGTGGGTGCGCGAGGGCCGCCGCGCCGAGGGTTGGGGCGGCCGGCTGCTGCGGGCCGCCGAGGACGAGGCCCGCCGGCGCGGCTGCACGGAGCTCTCGGTCTCCTCGTTCTCGTTCCAGGCACCGGAGTTCTACCGCCGGCACGGCTATCTCGACACGGGGCGCCGGGAGGGCATCCCCGGCGGCCACGTCGACCACCACTTCTTCAAGTCGCTGGTCACCGACCCGGCCGCCGCCGTGCGCCTGGTGGCGCTGGTGGAGCTGGCCCCCGACTCGGTCGAGGCCGGCCAGCGGTACGAGGACGCGGTGCTCGGCCTGCTCGGGCGGCACGGCGGGCGGCTGGAGCGTCGGCAGCGCACCGGCGACGGGCGTACGGAGGTGCACCTGATCCGGTTCGACACCCGCGACGGCTACGACGGTTTCCTTGCCGATCCGGAGCGGGTGGCGCTGCGCGGTGAGCTGGGCGACGCCGCCCCGGCCACCCGGGTGCTGGAGGTCCACGAGGTCTGAGGCGGCGCGGGAGCGGGTCGGCTCGCTCCACGTCGGCGGGTGTGTTCACTGTGGACGGTCTGCTACGGTGCAACGCAGTGATCAACGCCGATTAGTGAGGGGAGCTCCCGCATGACCGAGCAGATCGAGGCCTTCGAGCCGGTGGCGTCCGACGACTACGACCAGGAACTGACCTGCCTGGAGCCTCCGGTCGAGGTCTGACCGGTCGCGAAGCCTGAGTAGTCATGCGTGTCCGTGTGTCGCGGCTGGTCGTCTTCCTCTGGCGTGACGGCCAACTGGTCTGCGACGACCCGCTGAGGCACCGGCAGTTCGCGTTGACTGTGGAGGCGGAGAGGCTGCTGCGCGACTACGCCGACTGGGCCGAGCCCGAAGGCAGACTCGCGCAGCAGCTCCTCGACGCCCACGTGCTCGTCGCCGAGGGTTCGCCGGAGCACGACCGGGAGGAACGCCTCGGCGCGTGGCGCGACCTGGGACCGGCAGCCACCTACTACCACCTGGCCAGCCGTACGCTCGGCAGCGACGTCTTCCGCTCGGCGGCGCAGGACGCGGCGGTGCTGCGCGCCAAGTCCGGCCAGCCGGATCCGGTCAGGGAGCACGACGGGCCACGCATCGCCCTGCCCCCGGCCGACCCGCCCGCCGTCGACTTCACCACGGTCCTCGCGGCCCGGCGCTCGACCCGATGGTTCGACCCGGACCGCCCGGTGCCACTGCCCGCGTTCGCCGCCCTGCTGCGCTGGACGGCCGGGGTGCGCCGCGAGGTGGACGTCTCCGGGGTCGGGACGGCGCTGCTCAAGACCGTCCCCTCCGGCGGGGCCCGCCACCCGGTCGAGGTCTACCCGGTGGTCCGCGACGTGGCGGGGCTGGAACCCGGGATCTACCACTACGCGGTGCGCCGCCACGAGCTGGTGCGCCTCGCGCCCGCCCCCGGCGAGGACCGGCTGCGCGAGTGGTGCGGCGGGCAGCCGCACGCCGCCCAGGCCGGCTTCCTGCTGATGTACGCGGCGGTGCTCGACCGGACCGTGTGGAAGTACCCGGCCGCCCGCGCGTACCGTGCGCTCCTGCTCGACGTCGGCCACCTGAGCCAGACCGTGTACCTCACCGCGACGGCGCTCGGGCTCGGGACGTTCTTCACCGCCGCCACCCGCGACGCGCCCGTCGAGGACGCCCTCGGGCTGTCCTGGCCGGACGAGGCGTTCCTCGGCGTCTCCGGCGTCGGTGTGCCGCACCCCGCCGAGCGGGACCGTCAGGCGGCGATGCTCGCCGGCGGCGACGCGGCGTTCTCCTTCCCGCCGGACGCCTGGCACGGGCGCGGCGAATGACGCCGCGGGTGACCGTCGACCTGGCCCGGCTGGACGCGAACGTCGCGCGGTACGGCCGGCGGGTGGCCGAGGCCGGCGTCGCCCTGCGCGCGCACGTCAAGGGGCACCGGAGTCCCGAGATCGCCGCCCGGCAGGTGGCCGCGGGCGCGGTGGGCGTCGCGGTGCACTCGGCGGCCGAGGCCGAGGCCTACGTGGCGGTGGGCGTGACGGACGTGACGGTGGCGTGGCCCTGGCGTGACCCGTGGCGGTGGACCAGGTTCGCCCAGCTCGCGCGGCACTGCGCGGTGACGGTGCACGTGGACCACCCCGACGCGGTGGCCGGGCTCGGCGCGGCGGCCGAGGCCCACGGCGTCGAACTCGGCGTGCGGATCGAGGTCGACACCGGTCTGCACCGCGTCGGCGTCGACCCCGGCGCCGCCGTGGGGCTGGCCGCCACGATCGCGCGGACCGGCGGGCTGCGGATGGCGGGCGTCACCGGCTACGTGGGGATCACCGACCCCGCCGCCGCCCGCGACCGGGTCGACCTGGGCCGCCGCCAGGCGCGCCTGCTGGTGTCGGTCGCCGAGCGGATCCGCGCGGCCGGGTCGCCCTGCCCGGCCGTCAGCGTCGGGGGCACCCCGACCCTCGCCGGCGCGCTGGACGTCGCCGGCGTGACCGAGGTCTGCGCCGGGGCGTACGCGCTGCTCGACGGCGGGTTCGCCCGGCTGGGCGAGTGCGACCCCGGGGCGGTCGCGATATCCGTCACCACGACCGTCACCGGCACCGACGGGCAGGTGCTGCGCACCGACGCCGACGAGTTGCTGGCGGGCGCCGACCAGACCTGGATGAGCGGTGTCGTGCTGACCGCGCCCGACGGCGGGCAGGTCGACGCGGGGTCGGTGTCGGTGGGCGACGAGCTGCGGGTGCTGCCCGGGCACGTGTGCCCCGTGGTGGCCCGCCGGCCGCTGCTGCACGTGCTCGACGCCGGCGAGCCGGTGGCGCGGTGGCAGGCGATCGTCCGCCCGGACCGGGCATGACCGACACCGTCGCGTCCGTGGACCGCCCGGCGGACCCGCTGCGCGAGCGCCGGTTCGTCCTGTTCGCCACGGCCAGGACGATCTCCGTCTTCGGCAACGCGATGGGCCCGCTCGCGCTGACCTTCGCCGTGCTCGACCTTCCCGGCGGATCGCCCACGGCGCTGTCGCTCGTGCTCGCCGCGATCTCGGTGCCCCGGATCGCGCTGATGCTGCTCGGCGGCGTCATCGGCGACCGGCTGCCGCGTCACCGCGTACTCGTGGCGGCGGAGCTGATGTGCGGTACGGCGTACGGCGCGATGACCGTCCTCGTGCTGAGCGGGCGGGCCGGCGTCGCCACCCTCGCCGTCTGCGCGGCCGTCGCCGGCACCGCCTCCGCGCTGCTGCTGCCGTCGCTCAACGGGCTGACCGCCGAACTCGTCGCGCCGCAGGCGCGCCAGCGTGGCAACGCCCTGCTGCGGCTCGGCACGAACACCGCCACGGTGGCGGGCTTCACGGCGGGCGGCGCGCTGATCACCTGGCTCGGGCCGGGCTGGGCGCTGGCCCTCGACGCCGCGACGTTCGCCGTCGCCGCCGGACTCCTCGCGCGGCTGCGCCTGGCCGCGACGACCCGGCCGGCCAGGCGGAACCTGCCGGCCGAACTGCGCGACGGCTGGCGCGAGTTCGTCCGGCGACGATGGCTGTGGCAGATCGTGCTCGCCGCAGCGGTGGTCAACGCCGCCGTCGGGGTCACCTTCGGGCTCGCGGGTCCGCTGCTCGCCAGGGCGCACCTGGGCGGCGCGGGCGCCTGGTCCGGCGTCCTGGCCGGGTACGCGGTCGGCATGTTCGCCGGCGTGCTGGTGGCGATGCGGATCAGGACGACCCGCCCCCTGCGTACGGCCGTCCTCGCCGTGTCGCTGCTGGGGCTGCCGGCGCTGCTGCTCGGAGCCGGTGCCGCCCTGCCGTTCGTGATCCTCGCCGCCGTGCTGGCCGGGGTCGCCTTCGACGTCTTCGGGGTGCTCTGGGAGACGACCGTCCAGTCCGAGGTGCCGACGGAGGCGATGTCCCGCGTGAGCGCGTACGAGTGGCTGGGGGCGGTGGGGCTCGGCCCGCCCGTCATGATCGCCGCCGGTCTCGTCGTACCCGCGATCGGCGTGCGGACGGCCCTGCTCGCCCTGGCCACGGTGATCTTCGTGGCCGCGCTCGTCCCGTTGGCCAGTTCCACCGTCCGGCACTACGAAAGGCAACCCGATGGCCGAGTACGTTGACGCCTTCGTCACGGCGTATGACCGCTTCTGGGCGCCGTACCCCGAGCGGATGGGCGAGGCGTGGCTGCGGCTGCACGCGCACGTCGCACCCGGGTCGGAGCTGAGCCTCCTCGACGTCGGCTGCGGCACCGGCATCGTGGCCGCCCGGTTCGCCGCCGCCGGCTACCGGGTCGTCGGGGTCGACGTCTCCGCGGCGATGATCGCCCGCGCCCGGGAACGGCTGGCCGGCGCCAACGCGGTGCTCATCGCCGCGGACGCCGCCGACTTCGAGGTGCCGCGCCCCTGCGCGTTCGCGGTCTCCACGTACGACGTCCTCAACCACGTCGGCGACATCGACCGGGTCCGGGCCTACCTGCGCTGCGTGCACCGGGCGGTCGCGCCGGGCGGCTGGTTCGGCTTCGACATGTCCACGACGAAGGGACTCCTCGCCGACGTCCCCCCGGTCGCCCGGCAGGACAGCACGGTCTCGGTCGAGGTGTCCCGGGGCCCTCTCGACGGCGACCGCCGCCCGCTGCACGTCACCGGGGAGCTACGCACCGACGACGGCCGCACAGCCCCCTTCACCACGACGATCACCAACACCGCCCACCCCGTGGCCGACGTGCTCTCCGCCCTGGCCGACGCGGGCTGGACGACGAGCCACGTCGCCGCCATCGACGACCTGCTCACCCCGGTACCCGACCCGGAGGCGCTGCCCCGGGTCGCCGTGCTCGCCCGACGCGACTGACGCCCCGCGCCGCAGCCGGTCCCTCGGGCCGCTACCCGCCCGGGTGCACCGGGAGGCTGGTGACCACCACCCCCGGCAGCCGGCGCAGCGCCGTACGCAGCCGCTGCTCGGTGCGGCTGTGCAGCAGCCGGTGCCAGCGACTGCGCACCACCACCTCCGGCACGACGACGGTCAGCACCAGGTCGGCCCGGGAGGCGTGCAGCGCCTCCAGGTAGTGCGCGAGCGGCCCGACCACCGCCCGGTACGGGGACACGATCGTCTCCAGCCGCAGGTGGTCGCCCCACACCCGCCACTGCTCCCGGAACCGGTCCGCCTCCGGCTCCTCGGGGGCGATGTGCACGGCCAGCGTCGGCTGCCCGAGCGAGGCCGCGTACGCCAGGGCCCGCAGCGAGGCCCGGTTCAGCCGGGCGACCGGCACCACCACGAGGTGGCGTACCTGCTCGGGCAGTTCCTCGTCCTCCGGCGCGGCGGGCCCCGCGGCGGGCGGCGCAGCCGGCACCACCGGCGGCCCGGGCGCCGGGCCGCCCGGCGGCGGGTGCAGCGCCAGGGACCGGTGCAGCCTCCGGTAGTGCCGGTGGATGGCCCGGAACAGCAGGACCAACAGCGGCACGGCGACGACCACCACCCAGGCGCCCTCGGTGAACTTGGTGACCGCGGCGGTCACCAGCACCAGGCCGGAGAAGGTGCCGCCCACCGCGTTGATCGTCGCCCGGCGGCGCCAGCCGGGACCGCGCCGGCGTCGCCAGTGCCGCACCATCCCGGCCTGGGACAGGGTGAAGGCGAGGAACACCCCGACCGCGTAGAGCGGGATCAGCGCCTCGGTGTGCCCGCGGAAGGCCACCAGGATCACCGCCGCCGCGACGGTGAGCGCCACCAGCCCGTTGCTGAAGGCCAGCCGGTCGCCCATGTGCAGGAACCGGCGCGGCGCGTGCCCGTCCCGGGCCATGAAGAAGAGCAGGCGGGGGAAGTCGTTGAAGGCGGTGTTCGCGGCCAGCAGCAGGATCAGCGCGGTGGCGGCCTGGATCAGGGCGTACCAGGGACCGCTGGGGAAGGTGACCCGGGCCAGTTGGGAGAGGATCGACTGCTCGGCGGTGGGCACCAGCCCGGACAGGTGGATCAACCCGACGAGGCCGCCGAAGAACAGCACCAGCATCGCGACCATCCAGGTGAGCGTGGTGCGCGAGTTGCGCCACTCGGGAGGCCGGAACGCCGGAACCGCGTTGGAGACCGCCTCGATGCCGGTCATCGAGACCGCGCCGGAGGAGAACGCGCGGAGCACCAGCAGCAGCCCCAGCCCCTCCACGGCCGGCACCGGCGGCGGGGCCACCGGGACGAAACCCCGCCCGGCCGCGCGGAACCAGCCGACCGCGAGCAGCGCCAGCAGCGCGACCACGAAGGCGTACGTGGGCAGCACGAAGAGGTTGCCGGCGGCCCGCACGCCGCGCAGGTTGCCCGCCAG
The DNA here is from genome assembly GCF_043198195.1 of Micromonospora sp. NPDC048868. NCBI lineage: Bacteria > Bacillati > Actinomycetota > Actinomycetes > Micromonosporales > Micromonosporaceae > Micromonospora > Micromonospora sp. NPDC048868. The sequence continues at coordinate 17,583 of NZ_JBICUN010000015.1, read as the reverse complement.
CAGCAGACCGATCACGGCGAGCCCGAGGGGCACCGTCCAGGCGGCCAGTCCCGGCATCGCCGAGGTGATCGCCCTGACGCCGGCGGAGACGGACACCGCCACGGTGAGCACGTAGTCCGTCATCAGTCCCGCCGCCGCGGCCAGCCCCGCCCCCGCGCCCAGGTTGTCGCCCGCCACGATGTACGACCCGGCCCCGTGCGGGTAGGCGGCGACGGTCTGCCGGTAGGAGATGCCGACCGCGATCATGAGCAGCGCCAGCCCGGCGGCCAGCGGCAGGGACAGCCCGAGCGCCCCGCTGCCGGCGAGCAGCAGCACGGCGAGCATCGCCTCCGGCCCGTACGCCACCGAGCTGAGCAGGTCGGAGGAGAGCACCGGCAGGGCCACCAGCTTGCGCATCCGCTCGTAGACAACGGCGGCGCTGCTCAGCGGCGGCCCGAACAGCCCCCGCCGCAGCCGCGTGGTCGCCCGGCCGAGCCGGCTGCCGGGCAGGTTGGCCGGCGCGGTGGCGACCAACTCGTCCGGCTCCCCGATCCGGAACATCGCGATCGGGGCGAGCCGGCCGAACCGCGTCGGGGCCGGCCGGTCGGGGTGCCGGCGCAGCGTCGGGTCCACCGGCAGCGTGTCCGCGCCGGGCCCTCGGCCCCGCCGGGCAACCCGCCACCGGTCACCGATCCGGCGCAGGGCCCGCAGCTCGTCCGGGTCGAGCGGGGGGAACTCGGCCGACGGCGTGACGGTCGTGCCGCCCTCGTCGCCGTCCCGCTCCGCCATCCGCCTTCCCGCCGCCGCGTGCCCTCCCTCGCACTCTCACGGACGCCGCCGGATCCGGCAGGCGGAACGGCCGTTCCCGCGCCAAAGGAGTGGCCGTTCGCCGGCAGGGTGGCCGTCCGGCGGCAGGGTGGACGGCTGCGGGCCAGGTGGCCGTTCGGCGGCAGAGGGCCGTCCGGCGGCAGGGGGCCGTCCCAGCGCGTCAGTCGGGCGGTGGGCCGGCGTCGGCGGGGACGGCGGTGGCGACCGGGCGGACGCGGCGGGCCGAGCGGGCGCCGCCGAGCACCACCACGGCGACGCCGGCCAGCAGCAGCCCCAGCCCGGCCAGGGCGGTCACCCCGGGCAGCTGCCCCAGCCAGGCCCAGCCGATCAGGGCCGCGCCCGGGGCCTCCAGCAGGGCCAGCACGCTGACCGTGGTCGCCGAGACCTTCTTCAGGGCGTAGTTGAACATCGAGTGCCCGAGCAGCTGGGCCCCGGCCACCAGGGCCAGCACGACGAGCCAGGTGCCGGTGTCGAAGCCGGTCAGCGGCACCCGGCCGACCAGGCAGACCACGAGCAGGACCAGGGCGCAGACCCCGTAGCAGACGGTGGTGTAGGTGGTCGTGCTGATCGTCGTACGGGCCCGCTCGCCGAGCGCGGTGTAGACCGCCGCGAACAGGCCGCCGGCCACCGCGAGCAGGTCGCCGGCCACGGCCCGACCGGAGACGGCGAAGTCCGCCCCGGTCGCCACGACCGCGCCCGCGACCGCCACCCCGATGCCGACCCAGACGGCGCCCGGCAGCCGGCGCCCCTGGGCGCGGGCGATCAGCCCCTGCCAGACCGGCTGGGTGGCGCAGAGCGCGGTGGCCGCCGCGACCGAGGTGAGCTTGGTGCTGGGCATCCAGGTGGCGAAGTGCGCGGCGAGCGCGACCCCCGACAGCACGCAGTAGACGCCCTCACGCCGACCGGCGCCGACGGTCAGCGACCGGAACTCGGCGCGTCGCCGGGTCGCCGAGAACGGGCCGAGCACGGCGACCGAGAGCAGGTTGCGCCAGAACGCGACGGCCAGCGCCGGCGCCGCCGCGACGGCCACCAGCGGCGCGGACGACGAGACGGCGACCACGGCCAGGACGAGCGCCCCGGTGGTCGCCGGGTGGAACGACGGGCGGTGCGCTGCGGGGGACACGGGGAGCAATCCTCACACGCCACAGGCCAACACGGAACGTCAGCACTCCGTTACGATCACGCCTGTCCGCGCCGGCGATTCCCCTACCGCCCGGAGGCGCTCCCCCATGCCCACCTACCAGGCGGTCCTGTTCGACTTCTTCGGCACGCTGACCCGTTCCGTGCAGCGGGGCGAGGCCCACCGGTCGACGGCCGAGCTGCTGGGCTGCGCCCCGCGCACGCTCGTCGACGTGCTCGACCGCACCTACTACGAGCGGGCCTGCGGGCGGCTCGGCAACGCCGAGGCGACCCTGCGCTGGGTCTGCGAGCAGGCCGGGGTGCACCCCTCCGACGACGCCGTCCGCTCGGCGGTCGCCTCCCGCCACCGGGCCATCCGCGCCGACACCCGGCTGCGCGACGAGGCGGTGCCCACGCTCGCCGCGCTGCGGGGGCTCGGCCTGCGTACGGGAGTGATCAGCGACTGCACGCACGAGCTGCCGGCGTTCCTGCCGCAACTGCCGATCGCCCCGCTGCTCGACGTGCGGGTCTTTTCCGTGCAGGTGGGGCGCTGCAAGCCGGACCCGGCGCTCTACCAGGCGGCGTGCCGGCGGCTCGACCTGGCGCCGGCGGACTGCCTCTACGTCGGCGACGGCGGCAGCCAGGAGCTGACCGGGGCGGAGCGGGCCGGGATGACAGCCGTACGGCTGGCCGCGCCGGACCTGGCCGGTCACATGGTGTTCAACGCCGACGAGACCTGGACCGGGCCAATGCTGCGCTCGCTCGACGAGGTGGTCGGCCTCGTCGACGGGGTGCCGGGGCGGGCGGGCGTGCCCGTGCCGGCGGGTTGCGTCCCCGCGTGAGGCCCGGGCCCCGGGCCGGACGCTTCAGCGGCGGCGGACCCGGTGCAGGCGGAACGGCTTGCGGGTCGCCCGGACCGCCGGCGTCTCGCGGGGCACCTCGGCCAGCGAGTCCGCGGGCAGCCCGGCGCCGGCGAGCGGCTCGCCGGCCGGCTCCAACCGGTTCACCGCGCAGCCGTCGGCCGCCCAGCGCTGCACCAGTTCGGCCGTGGGCCCGGGCGCGTTGAGCCGCTTCGCGGCCACCAGCGGCGCGGTCGTCTCCCAGTGCTCGCTGCCGGGCGCCAGGCGGCTCACCCGCGCCGGCCAGGTGACGATCCGCCCGCCGTGGTCACCGCGCAGGGTGACCTGTGCCTCGGTCGCGTCGGCCAGCCCCGGGGCGGACTGCTCCCCGGGGCCGCTGACCACGAAGAGCGCCCCCTCCAGGGGCAGGCACCACAGCGCGAGCGCCGGCCCGCCGGGCACGCTCACCCAGGCCACGGCGGCCTTCTTCATCGCCTCGTCGACCAGCGGCGTGCTGGTCCGCTCCGCGTCGGTCACCCTCGCATCCTCCCGCATCCACCCCCGTCCCGTCAGCGCCGCCCGGGGTCCGGCCGCGCGCCGCCGTCGACGCGGTCGGCACGCACGGCACGGGCACGACGCCGGGCGATCCGGTCCGGCGGCACGGATCGCGCAGGTCAGCCGACGAACGGCGGGACCGTGATCTCGCCCCGGGCCACCGGTACGACGTGCCCGGCCACGGTGGCGCCCACCGCCTGACCGTCCTCGGCGGTCACCGTGCAGGTCAGCACGGACGGGCGGTTGATCTCGATGCCCTGGTGGACGGTGTACTCGGCGCGCCCGTCGGCGGGCAGCAGGCCGCTGGCGACCAGCCACACCCCCAGGCCCAGGGCCGCCGAGCCGGTGGCCGGGTCCTCCGGCACACCGAGCCCGGGGACGAAGACCCGGGCGTGGGCGGTTTGAGCGGCGGCGTCCCAGGAGAAGACGCTGACGTGCTCCACTCCGTACCGCTGTGCCGCCGCCGCGTTGACCCGTGCGCGGGCCACCGCGTCCGGGCGGACCGGGAGGTAGGGGAACTCCAGCCCGCAGCCGGCCACCCGGGGCGCCGGGCCGACGTGGTCGTCCGCGTCCAGGCCGGCCATCTCCAGCAGCGGCTCCGGGTCCAGCTCGGGGCCGAGGGTGGGTACGCCGCCCGTGAGCGTGGCCCCGGTCGCGGTCACCTCGATCGGCAGCACGCCCGCCCCACATTCCTGGGTGACCTGCCCCACACCGAACATCCCACGGCGGCTGGCGGTCACCGCCGCGCCGACGCTGGGGTGACCGGCGAAGGGCAGCTCCTCGGCCGGGGTGAAGATGCGGGCCCGGTAGGTGGCGCCGACCTGGGTGGGCGGGAGCACGAACACCGTCTCGGAGAGGTTGAACTCCAGCGCGAGCGCCTGCATCTGCTCGGTGGCAAGCCCTTCGGCGCCGAACACCACCGCCAGCGGGTTGCCGGCGAACGGGCGGTCGGTGAAGACGTCCACGATCTCGTAGGCCAAGGTCGACATGTTGATAAACACTAGGCGCTTAGGCTGGTGCCCGTGAGCACGCCGACCCGGGTCTACCTCGCCCGGCTCGCCGGGGTGGCCGTCTTCGATCCCAACGGCGACCAGGTGGGCCGGGTCCGCGACGCGGTGGGCAGGCTGCGGCCGACGCAACGCCCGCCCGAGGTGGTCGGTCTCGTCGCCGAGATGCCGATGCGGCGGCGCATCTTCCTCTCGCTGAACCGGATCACCTCCATCGACGCCGACGCGGTCGTGCTCGGCAGCGGCACGCTCAACCTGCGCCGCTTCGAGAAGCGCCCGAACGAGCTGCTCGTGCTCCAGGAGCTGCTCGACCGCCGGGTGCAGGTCGAGCCCGGCGGGCAGTCGGGCTCCGTGGTCGACGTGGCGATGGAGTGCAGCCGGGGCGGCGAGTGGTCGCTGGCCCGGGTCGCCGTACGCGAGCAGACCGGCCGGTTGACCCGCCGGGGCCACCTGCACCAGGTCGAGTGGGAGCGGGTACGCGGGCTCAGCGGCATCGCCGACAGCCGGGGCACGGCCAACCTGCTCTCGGTGCTGGAGGACATGCGCCCCGCCGACCTCGCCAACGCCCTCCAGGATCTCCCCGACACCCGGCGCAACGAGGTCGCCGCCGCGCTCGACGACGAGCGCCTGGCCGACGTACTGAGCGAGCTGCCGGAGCGCGACCAGGTGGAGATCCTGGCCGCGCTGGACCGCGAGCGGGCCGCCGACGTGCTGGAGGAGATGGACCCGGACGACGCCGCCGACCTGCTCAGTGAGCTGCCGCCGCCCGAGCAGGACGTCCTGCTCGACCTGATGCAGCCGGGCGAGGCCGACCCGGTGCGTCAGCTGCTCAAGTACACGCCGGGAACGGCGGGCAGCGTGATGACCTCCGAGCCGGTCATCCTGCCGCCGGACGCCACCGTCGCCGAGGCCCTGGCCCGGATCCGGGAGCCGCAGCTCTCCCCCGCGATCGCCGCGCAGGTCTTCGTGTCCCGGGCGCCGATGACCACGCCGACCGGCCGTTACCTCGGCATGGTGCACTTCCAGCGGCTGCTCCGCGAGCCGCCGGCCGACCTGCTCGGCGGCATCGTGGTCAACGACATCGACCCGCTGCGGCCGACCACCCCGCTGCCGGAGATCACCCGCCGGATGGCCACGTACGACCTGGTCGCCATGCCCGTCATCGACCGCAACAACCGACTGGTCGGCGCGGTCACGGTCGACGACGTGCTGGACCACCTCCTGCCCCGGGACTGGCGGGACCGGGACGCCGCCGAGCGCCCGTCCACCACCGGGCCGACGCTGGACGGCGCGGATGGCTGAGCAACGACGGGCGCAGCGGCTCGACCAGCCGCGCGAGCCCCGGGGCGTCAAGCTGCCCCGGTTCGACCCGGAGGCCTTCGGCCGGTGGTCCGAGGGGATCGCCCGGGGGATGGGCACCGCGAACTTCATCGTCTACATGACGATCGTGATCGCGCTGTGGTTCGGCTGGAACACCCTGGCCCCGGCGCACCTGCGCTTCGACCCGTACACCTTCACGTTCCTGACCCTGGTGCTGTCCCTCCAGGCCAGCTACGCGGCCCCGCTGATCCTGCTGGCGCAGAACCGGCAGGCCGACCGGGACCGGGTCTCCCTGGAGGAGGACCGCCGCCGGGCGACCATGCAGAAGGCCGACACGGAGTACCTGGCGCGGGAGATCGCCGCGCTGCGCAACGCGATGGGCGAGGTCGCGACCCGGGACTTCCTCCGTTCGGAGCTGGCCCGGCTGGCCGAGGAGCTGGACGAGGCGGGCCGGCGCCGGCAGCGGCTGGAGCGCCGGCAGCAGGACAGGGTCCCGCAGCACGGCGACGGGCTGGAGGAGCCCCGCGACGACCTGGACGGCGATCAGGCCCACGACGGCCGCCCGGAGGGCCGGGAGGCCGACGCCTGAGCGGCCCGGACGCCGCCTGCTCCGGGGGCCCGGCGCAGCGGGACCGACTCGATCGTCCCGCTACGTCCGGTATGCCGCCCAGCGCAGCCGTCGCCATCGATTCGCTCACACCGCCCCCCGCTGACGGCGGTGGGGCAGGGCCGCCGACGTAGCATTGCGGGCATGTCAGCACCCGTCAGCACCGTCTCCGACGCGATCCAGGCCGCGCTGGCCACCGTCAACGACCCGGAGATCCGCCGGCCCATCACCGAGCTGGGCATGGTCCGCTCCGCCGAGGTCGGCGACGACGGCGTCGTACGGGTCGAGCTGCTGCTCACCGTCGCCGGCTGCCCGCTGAAGGACAAGCTGCGCTCGGACATCACGGCCGCCGTCGGCGCGGTGCCCGGGGTGACCGGCGTGGCGATCGAGTTCGGCGTGATGAGCCCCGAGCAGCGCCAGGAGCTCCAGGCGAAGCTGCGCGGCGGCGGCGCCTCCCAGGAGCCGGTCATCCCGTTCGCCCAGCCGGGCTCCCGCACCCGCGTGTACGCGGTCGCCAGCGGCAAGGGCGGCGTCGGCAAGTCCAGCGTGACGGTCAACCTGGCCGCCGCGCTGGCCGCCCGCGGGCTCTCCGTCGGCGTGGTCGACGCCGACATCTACGGCCACTCGGTGCCCCGGATGCTCGGCGCGGACGGGCGCCCGACCCGCGTCGAGGACATGATCATGCCGCCGCAGTCGCACGGCGTGAAGGTCATCTCGATCGGCATGTTCACCGCCGGCAACGCCGCCGTGGTGTGGCGCGGCCCGATGCTGCACCGGGCGTTGCAGCAGTTCCTCGCCGACGTCTACTGGGGCGAGCTGGACGTGCTCCTGCTCGACCTGCCCCCGGGCACCGGCGACGTGGCGATCTCCCTGGCCCAACTGCTGCCCAACTCCGAGATCCTGATCGTCACGACCCCGCAGACCGCCGCCGCCGAGGTGGCGGAGCGGGCCGGCGCGATCGCGTTGCAGACCCACCAGCGCGTGGTCGGCGTCATCGAGAACATGTCCTGGCTGGAGCTGCCGGACGGCTCCCGGATGGAGGTCTTCGGCGCGGGCGGCGGCCAGGCGGTCGCCGAGTCGCTGACGAAGACCATCGGCGCGCAGGTGCCGCTGCTCGGGCAGGTCCCGCTCGACACCCGCGTGCGCGAGGCCGGCGACGTGGGCACCCCGATCGTGCTGGCCGAGCCGGAGTCGCCGGCCGCGAAGGCGCTGGGCCAGGTCGCCGACCGGCTCGCCCTGCGCCGGGAGTCGCTGCTCGGCAAGCCGCTGGGCCTCAAGCCCGCCGGCCGCTGACCGTACGCCGGCCACGGCCGGCGCTGTCGCCACCCGCACGGGGGCGGCGTTCCCCCGGGAGCGCCGCCCCCGTCGCCGTCCGTGGCGACGCCGAGGCGGGCCGGATCGGCGCGACCTCGCCGTTCACGGAGTCAGGTCGCATCGGCGCCGCTGGCCCGGGATCAGCTCGCGTCGCGTCGTAGCTGACCCGGGATCAGGTCGCGTCGTCGTAGCTGACCCGGGGGGCGGGGGCCGGGGCGGCGCCGGTGGCCGTCGCCGGGCGGCTGCCGTTCGCGCGTACGTCGGCGGCGGATGCCACGTCCTTCAGCTCGTTGTGCACGCCGGTGACGTCCGCCCGCAGGTTGTCGTAGACGCCCTGGAGGGGCTTCCGGATCGCCTGCTCGTCCTCCTCGCTGAGCAGGTGCTTGCGGATGAACGCCTTCGGGTGCAGGTCCTCCAGCTGGATGTCGGTGCCCAGCTCGCGGCTGAGGTCGGTGGTGGCGTTGCTGGCCATCGCGCGCAGGTTGCGCACCATGCGCAGGCCGTCGCTGATCACCGCGGGCAGCCGGTCACCGAAGATCAGCAGCGCCAGGAGCAGCAGCGCACCGATCTCCCACCAGTTCAGGTTCTCGAACACTGCGCGGGCCTCCTTCGGCGTCAGCAGCAAGACTACGCACGTGGGGCACCGGCCGGGGAGGGGGTGACGGTCCCTACTTGGCGTCCGCGGCCAGGGTCACGGAGGCGTTCTGCCGGTTGGCGCCCCGGCGGTACTCCACGGTCACCACCGCGCCGGGCGCGAACTTCCGGACCAGGGCGATCAGGTCGGTCGGTTCGGTCATCGGACGACCGTCGAGCTTCAGGATCACGTCACCGGCCCGCAGCCCCGCGCCCGCCGCCGGGCCGGACGGCTCCACGGCCGCCAGGCGTACGCCGGCTCCTCCGGTGACTGCGCCGGACCCGCCGACCTGGGCGCCGATCACCGTGCGCCGGGCCTTGCCGGTGCCGATGATGTCCTGCGTGATCCGCTTCGCCTGGTTGATCGGGATGGCGAAAGCGAGGCCGATGTTGCCCGCCTCCTGCCCCTCGGAGACCAGCGACTTGATCGTCGAGTTGACCCCGATCACCCGGCCCGCGCCGTCGACAAGCGGGCCGCCCGAGTTGCCGTGGTTGACCGCCGCGTCGGTCTGGATCGCCGCGTAGTAGCGCGTCGGGCCGCCAGGCTCGCCGGCCCGCATCGTCCGGTCCAGGGCGCTGACGATGCCGGCCGTGACCGTGTTGGCCAGCGAGAGCGGCGAGCCCATGGCCAGCACCGGGTCGCCCACGGCAAGCGCGTCGGAGTCGCCGAACTCGACCGGCCGCAGGCCCGTCCGGGAGACCTTGATCACCGCGATGTCGGACTCCGGGTCCTGCCCGACGACGGTCGCCGGGGCCGAACTGCCGTCGTTGAAGACCACCGACGCCTTGCCGGTCGCCCCCGCCACCACGTGGTCGTTGGTGATGACGTGCCCGTCGGCGCTGGCGATGAAGCCGGAGCCCTCGCTCGTGCCGCCGAGGCCCGCCACCCGGACGGTCACCACGCTGGGCAGCACCCGCTCGGCGACCCCGGCCAGCGACTCGGGCCTTCGCTGGGCCAGGCCGGGCGCCTGCGGGTCCGCGCCGAGCACCGTGCCGCCCATGGCGCCCCCGCGCACCGCGAAGGCGTACCCGAGCGCGCCGCCCAGGCTGCCCGCGAGCAGCGCGGTGATCAACGGGATGAGGAGGAGCTGCCGCAGCGTCGGCCGGCCCGGGGCGTCCGGGTCGCTGACCGGCTCCGGCTCGGTGCCGGGGCTCGGCGCGGCCGGCAGCACCACGGCGGTCGGCGCGGCCGGGTCGCGCCACGGGTCGGCCAGCGCGTCGGACCACCAGGGCGAAGTCGTGCCGCCCCCGGCGCCCTGAGGCGTCGGCGGCGACCCCACCGGCGGATGTCCGGACACCGGCGGTCGCGCCGGCGCCGGAGTTCCCCCGGGCTGGCGCCAGTCCCAGCCGTCGGTCACGTCGGTGCCCTCCCAGTCCATCCCCGGATCCCGCGCTCCACGGACCCGGCGACAGCGTCGCCCGGTCGCGCTGGCCGGAACACCGCTTCCAGGATTACACGGATGCCACGGATGGAGTCACCGGTTGCCGACCGTGATCGTCGGGTGGCGGACGCGCGGCTGCGCCCGTTCGACGTCGCCTCTAGGCTCACAGTGCCCACCCGCCCCCGCACCACGCATGCCGCCCGGAGGTGTCCCATCGCCACGGTCGCCGGTTCCGGCAATTCGACGGCCCAGACCCTGCACTTCGCCGAGTCGTACGTGACCGAGGATCTCGTCCTGCGCACCGCCCGCAGCCTGGCCCACGAGGTCGGCCTGGAGGCGGTGACCCCCGGCGCCGGCGCGGCGCTGCGCCTGCTCGCCGCCGCCGGCAGCGCCCGGGCGGTGGTGGAGATCGGCACCGGCACGGGGGTCAGCGGGGTCTGGCTGCTGCGCGGGATGCGCGCCGACGGCGTACTCACCACCATCGACGTCGAGGTCGAGCACCAGCGGATCGCCCGGCGGATCTTCACCGAGGCGGGCTTCGCCGCCGGTCGCACCCGGATCATCACCGGCCGGGCGCTGGACGTGCTCCCCCGGCTCGCCGACGGCGCGTACGACCTGGTCTTCGTGGACGCCGAGGCGACCGGGTTCGCCGCCTGCGTGGACGCCGCGCTGCGGCTGCTGCGGCCGGGCGGCGTGGTCGCGCTCAACGGCACGCTGGCCGGCGGCCGGATCGGCGACCCCGCCGCCCGGGACGTCGAGACGGTGACCGTCCGCGAGGCGATCAAGGCGATCCGGGAGTCCGAGCACTGGATCCCGGCGCTGCTGCCGGTCGGCCACGGGCTGCTCGCCGCCGTCAAGTGCTGACCCGCCGCTGACCGGGGGCCCGCCGGGGGCGGGCGCCGCCGGCCGGTCAACCCAGCGAGCCCAGCCAGCGCAGCAGCGAGCGTACGCCCCAGCCGGTCGCGCCCCGGGTCAGCTCGGCGTCGTCGCCGTCGGCCCACGAGGGCGCGGACATGTCCACGTGCAGCCACCGGTCGCGCAGCCCGCCGGTGAACTCCCGCAGGTAGAGCGCGGCCATCACGGAGCCGGCGCCCCGGTCCGGCGAGCTGTGCAGGTCGGCCAGGTCGCTGCCGAGGTGCTCGGCGTAGTCGGCGGGCAGCGGCATCCGCCAGGCGGCCTCGCCGGCGGCGGCGATCGCGGCCAGCACGTCCGCGGCGAGCCCGTCGTTGTCGCTGTAGAGGGCGCCGGTGCGCTTGCCCAGCGCTACCGCGTTCGCCCCGGTGAGCGTGGCGAGGTCGACCAGCAGGTCGGGCTGGAGTTCGGCGACGGCGTACGCGAGCGCGTCGGCCAGGACGAGCCGCCCCTCGGCGTCGGAGTTGGTGGTCTCGCTGGTCGTGCCGCCGTAGTGGCGGATGATGTCGCCGGGGCGGAACGCCGAGCCGCTGAGCATGTTCTCCGCCAGCGGCGCGAGCGTGGTGACCCGGACCGGCAGGCGCAGGGCCGCCGCGCCGAGGGTCGCCGCGACCACCGCCGCCGCCCCCGCCATGTCCTTGCGCATCAGCTTCATCGACGCCACCGGCTTGATCGAGATGCCGCCGGTGTCGAACGTGATCCCCTTGCCGACCAGCACCACGTGGGTACGCGCGTCGGCCGGCCGCCAGTCCAGCTCGACCAGGCGCGGGCCGCTGGCCGAGCCGCCCCCGACGGCGAGGATCCCGCCGAAGCCCTCGGCCGCCAGCTCCTCCGGGTCGCGGACCCGCAGGTGCAGGTCCGGCACGTCGGCGGCGAGGGCGGCGACCTGGTCGGCGAACCACTGCGGGTTCTTCACCGACGAGGGGGTGTTGGTGAGGTCGCGGGCGAACCGGGTCATCCGGGCCGTCGTCCGGGCCACCTCCAGTGCCGTGCTGTGCGCGTCCGGGTCGGCCACCACGACGTCGACCTCCGCCAGGGCGGGGGCGGTGCCGGCGTCGGTCAGCCGGAACCGGTACGAGGCCAGCAGCAGCCCCTCGACCAGTCCGCGTACGGCCGCCTCGGTGGCGTCGGCCGGCATGGCCAACGTGACGTGGATCTCATCCTTCGCGGCCCGGGCCAGAGCCGCGCCGGCCGTCCGCCAGCCGGCCTCGTCGCCCTCGCCGACGCCGAGCAGCAGCAGCCGGCCGGGGTCCCGCCCGGGTCGCAACTGCGCATGGACCTCACCGGGGCGCCCGGTCAGTCGGGCCGCCGGCACCAGGGCGACGGCCTCCTCGGCCACGCCGTCGGGCAGCGTCGCCCCGGCCGGGGCCGGTCGGGCCGGTTCGTCGCCGGCCGCACCTGGCCGGACGGGCAGAACGAGGGTGTCGAGCCGGTCCGGCTCGGCGAGCAGACGGATGGCGAGCACGCGGAGCCGTACCTCCAGGAAGCTCGCGGAGCGTGGCTCCGCGGGAGAATGAAGACCCTGAGCCACCGGCGGGGCCGGTGGCTCAGGGGTTGACGAAAGGCCCACGCGGGCGCGCGGACCGTTCCTCGGTCAGCCGGCGGCTGCCTTCAGTGCGTCACCGAGCGCGTTGGCCTCGTCGGGAGTCATCTCGACGACGAGCCGGCCACCGCCCTCCAGCGGGACGCGCATGACGATGCCCCGGCCCTCCTTGGTGACTTCCAGCGGACCGTCGCCCGTCCGCGGCTTCATCGCCGCCATGTTGTCTCCCCTCAGACCTACACCAGGGTCGGTGGGTTGCCCCACAGCCACTTCGTCTTGACCACCGCAACCTACGCGGGGGTGTCGACCAACGATTTTCCCTGATGAACACCGCCGGACCCAAACCGAAGCAGCATTGATGTAACAGCATCTAGCTTATCCTGAGAAGGCCTGTCACAATGTGCGGTCATGCAGGCACGGTCGGCACTCTTCGACCTGTACGGCGACCACCTCCGGGCGAGGGGCGGCCGGGCACCCGTCGCCGCCCTGGTCAGGCTGCTGGCGCCGCTCGGGATCGCCCCGCCCGCCGTGCGCACGGCGGTCTCCCGGATGGTCCGTCAGGGGTGGCTCGACCCGTGTCGGCTGACCTCCGGACCGGGATATTCGATCACCCCGAAAGCCGCCCGCCGGCTGGACGAGGCGGCCGCGCGGATCTACCGGACGGGCCGGATCACCTGGGACGGGCGGTTCGACCTGCTGGTGCTGGAGGCCCCCCTGTCCCGGCGGGACCGGCAGCGGCTCGCCGCCAACCTGACCTTCCTCGGCTACGGCGCCCTGGACGAGTGCACCTGGGTGGCGACCCGGCCCGGCGAGGACGTGGACGTGCTGCTCGACGAGGCGGGCGTGCGCTACGAGCGGTTCACCGCCGCGCACACCGCCGGCACCCCCGGCGCGATGGGCGTGGTGCGCCGGGCCTGGGACCTGACGGAGATCGGCCAGGCGTACGAGCAGTTCGTCGCCGAGCAGCGACCGCTGCTGGCCGGGGTCACCGTGCGCAGCCTCGACGAGGAGGCGTACGCCGCCCGGTTCCGGCTCGTGCACGCGTGGCGTACCTTCCTGTTCCGGGACCCGCAGTTGCCCCCGGCGCTGCTTCCCGAGCGTTGGCCCGGCACCGCCGCGGCCAGTTTCTTCGACCGGCACGCGGCACGGCTGCGGCCGGCCGCCGACCGGTACGTCGAGCAGTGCCTCGACTCCGGCAACCGCATCGCCCGACAGAAGGGTCGTTAGAAGTGACCGAGCCGCTGCTCGTCGACCGCACCGACGCCGTCGTCACCCTGACGCTGAACCGCCCCACGGCGATGAACGCGCTCGACGTCGCGCTCAAGGAGGCGCTGCGGGACACGCTGGCCGAGTTGGAGACCGACCGGTCCTGCCGCGCAGTGGTGCTCGCGGGCGCGGGTCGGTCGTTCAGCGCCGGCCAGGACCTGCGTGAGCACGTGCAGACCCTGGAGTCCACCGACGGCAACCCGCTGGACACCGTCCGCGCGCACTACAACCCGATCGCCGCCCGGCTGGCCAACCTGCCCAAGCCGGTGGTCGCCGCCGTGCGGGGCATGGCCGCCGGGGCGGGCGCCTCGCTGGCGTTCCTCGCCGACATCCGCATCGGCGGGCCGTCGACCAGCTTCCTGATGGCGTTCGCCAAGGTCGGGCTCGCCGCCGACACCGGCGCCTCCTGGACGCTGCCCCGGCTGGTCGGGCACGCGAAGGCCATCGAGCTGCTGATGCTGGCCGAGCCGGTGGGCGCGACGGACGCCTGCCAGATCGGGCTGCTCAACCGCCTGGTGGAGGACGACGAGCAGGTGCTGCCGACCGCGCAGGAGCTGGCCGCCCGGCTGGCCGCCGGCCCGACCGTCGCGTACGGGGCGATCAAGCGGCAGCTCTCCATCGCCGACGCGGGCACGCTGGCCGACGCCCTGTCCGCCGAGGCGCAGGCGCAGTCGATCTGCGGGGGCACCGCCGACCACCGCGCCGGCACCCTGGCCTTCGTCAACAAGCAGAAGCCGGTCTTCGAGGGCCGCTGACGCCTCCCCCGGCCCGGCCCGGCCCCGCATTTCGCAGGCGGTGGGCCGGGCGGCTGTCGCCGGTCGGGTCAGTCGTCCTCCTCCGGATCCTGGTTGGCCTCCGCGCCGAGCACGAACGCCTGCATGGCCAGCTCGTCGCCGGAGGGCGAGACGAAGGCCGGCAGCTCGCGGGGGCCCAGCTCCTGCACGTAGGCCCAGAACAGGCGGACCGCCTCGGCGGGCGACGCGGCCTCGATCGGCAGGTCCAGGCTGACCAGCCAGGAGCGCCGCTGCGGCGGCGGGCCGAGCCGGTCGGCCAGGGCCCGGAAGGCCGCCGGGTCCAGCGCGGTCACCGGCCCGTCGAGCGCCAGCGCGTCGGCCGGCGCCGGCTCGTCGAAGGCCCGCCGGGTGTACGCCACCACCAGCGGCGCCTCCACCCGCTCGGACTGCGGGTCGTCCGGGTCCTCCCGCTCCTCGCCGCCGGCCCCGGTGACCCGGCCCAGCGCCACCAGCCGGGGCGGCGCGTCGACCAGCACGGCCACCCGGTCGCCGGGGCGGGGTCGGGCGACGTCGGCCAGGCCGGTCAACTCGAGCGTGTCGTGGTGGACGAGCCGCTCGGCCTCGTAGCGCCCGGTGGGCAGCAGCACCGCCCAGGCGCCCGTGCCGTCGGCGGGGCGCGCCCCGTCCGCCCGGTGCGCGGTGTCGGTCGTCATGGCCTCCATCCCATCACGCCGCCCGCGCCGCCACGACGTGGCAGCCCGCAAGGTGGTCGTCGACCATCCCGGTGGCCTGCATCAACGCGTAGGCCGTGGTCGGGCCGACGAAGCGGAAGCCGCGCTTCTTGAGCGCCTTGGCCATCGCGGTGGACTCGGCGGTCAGCGCCGGCACCTCCGCGAACGACGTGGGTCGGGCCGGCCGGGGCGGTGGGGCGAAGGACCAGAGCAGCGCGGAGAGCCCCTCCGGAAGCTCCAGCGCCGCCCGGGCGTTGGCGATCGCCGCCTCGATCTTGGCCCGGTTGCGGACGATGCCGGCGTCGGCGAGCAGCCGGGCGACGTCGGCGTCGCCGTAGTCGGCCACGGTCTCGATCCGGAACTCGTCGAAGGCCAGCCGGAACGCGGGACGTTTGCGCAGGATGGTCAGCCAGGACAGCCCCGACTGGAACGCCTCCAGCGTGAGCCGCTCGTAGAGCGCGTCGTCGCCGCGCAGGGGCCGGCCCCACTCGGTGTCGTGGTAGGCGGCGTAGTCGGGGGTGCTGTGCCCCCAGCCGCATCGCGGCAGCCCGTCGGCGCCGATCACCAGGTCAGTCACACGTCCACGCTAGGGCACGGCCCCGACGGGCCCGCGCCCTGCGGCCCCGCGCAGCGCCCCGGCCGCCGGGCCCGGTCCGCCCGGGTTCGCCGACATCGGGGCGTCCCGGTCACGCCGACACCCCGATGTCGGCGACATCGAGTCGATCAAGCCAAGTCGCCCGACGGGGCACGATCCACGGCCGCCCCGGTCAGGGGAGCCGGCCCTGCTCCACCAGCCGACCGAACTTCTTCAGCGCCTGGCTGAGGCTGAACTTCGACCCGGGCCAGAGCACCGGCCAGGCCACCCGGCCCGCCGGCCCGCCGGGCAGGTGGAACCACTCGTGCCAGACCACCTGGGTGCGGTTCCGCTCCAGCGGCGTGCAGCGGAGCACGCCGGGGCCGCGCAGCAACTTCCCGCAGTGCACCACGCCCACCTCGTAGGGCGCGTCCACCCGGACCACCCGCATCTCGTCACGCAGCACGGCGGGGCCGAGCGCCGTGACCGCCTCGACCAGGCTGCCCTCGCCGCCGTCGCCCTCGACCACCCGGACGGTGGTGAAGGGGATCCAGTCCGACTGCCGCTCCCAGGCGGTCAGCGCCGCGAAGACCCGCTCCGCCGGCGCGTCGACGATCACCGTTGCGGTGACCTCGCCCGCGCCGGGCTGCGCCACGTCGCGCAGGTCGTCGCCGGGTTCCGGACCGGTCACTTCGACTCCGACCCCGACCCGACCACCGGGCCGGGGCTGGTCGCGTCACCCGCCGGCCGCGTCGTGCCGTCGCCCGCCTCGGTCCGGTTCACGGCCGTGTCCCCCGCGCCGGGCCGGTCCACGGCGGTACCGGCGGCGTCGGTCCGGTCCACGGCGGTGTCGGCCGCGTCAGACCGGTCCACGGCGGTATCGGCCGCGTCAGACCGGTCCACGGCGGTATCGCCCGCCTCCGTCCGGTCCACGGCGGCGTCGGCGTCGGCGTCGGCGTCGGTGTCGGCGTCGGCGTCGGCGTCGCCGGTCCGGTCGGCGGCGCGGTCGGCGCCGGGCCGGGCGAAGGCGGCGTCGCCGGGGTGCCCGGTGGCTGCGGAGCCGGCCGGCGTCGCGTCCTTCGCCGCGGACGCGACGGTCGGGCCCGCGAACGCGGGGATCGGCGCGACGACCACGTCGGTGTCCCCCGGTGCGTCCGGGCGGTCGGCCCCGACCGGCACCGTCCCCCGGGCCTCCGGCGACGACTCGGCGGCGGCTCCGGCCGCCTGCTCCCGCGCCCGGCGCAGGGCGTCGGCATCCGCCGTCCGCCCCTCGCGGAGCGCGGCGACCTCCGCCTCCAGCACGCCGATCAGCTCGGACTTGTAGCCGATGTCGTAGGCGGCCCGGCGCAACGCGTGGTCGACCTGGGCCATGCGGTAGCCCCGCAGCGCCGTGTCGAACCGGACCTCACCCACGTCGGACTCGGCGAGCGGGCGGGACGCCGGCAGCGGCACGGACCGTCCGTCCGGCTCGGCCGGCACCAGGCCGGGATCCCGGCCGGAGACCAGCACCGTCACCCCGAACACGACCGCCGCGACGGTCAACGCCACGACCAGCAGGAGCAGAACCTGACCCATGCACAGATCGTGGCATGTCGAACCGCCGGGAGCGACCCCGCCACCCGCCGCGCCCCGGATCCGTGCCGAAGACCCCCGCCCGACGCACCGGTACGGAGGGCGGCGACGGCGGACCGGCGGGGCCCGACCCGGGCGGACCGGCTAGCGTCGTCATCGGCCGACGGCGGGGACGGGTCGGCGGTGACCTTCAGGAGGCGGCATGGCCGGGGCGCTTCGGCTCGGTGGGCGCACGTTCGGCCCGGACGAGCTGGTGGTGATGGCGATCGTCAACCGCACGCCGGACTCGTTCTTCGACCAGGGCGCGACCTTCGCGCAGGACAGCGCGCTGCGCGCCGTGGAGCGGGCGGTCGAGGAGGGCGCCGAGATCATCGACATCGGCGGGGTCAAGGCCGGTCCCGGCGCCGAGGTCGACGTGGCCGAGGAGATCCGTCGCACGGTGGCGACCATCGCCGCCGTCCGGGCCGCCTTCCCCGACGTGGTGATCTCGATCGACACCTGGCGGGCCGAGGTGGCGGTGGAGGCGGTGGCGGCGGGCGCCGACCTGCTCAACGACACCTGGTCCGGCGCCGGCCCGGCCCTGGCCCAGGTGGCGGCGCAGACGGGCGCCGGCCTGGTCTGCTCGCACGCCGGCGGCCTGGCGCCCCGGACCCGCCCGCACCGCGCGG